>JAZDJF010000138.1:0-3421 GCA_043804165.1 Nitrospirota bacterium | reverse complement strand
CTGACAAGAAGATAAAGGTTGCTCCGTTTTCTGAGATACAGAAAGCGATGGAAGACGCAAAGCACGTATTATTCTTTTAATAAAAAAGGAGTTTTTAAATGGGAGAATTAAGCAGTAAAACACCGGATCAGGTTCTTGACGTAATGGGCAGGGTATGTCCTTATCCGTTAGTACTGACAAAAAAGGCAGTAGAGAAGATGTTAAGCGGACAGGTATTGAAGATACTCTGTGACGCGCCTGCATCAGCGGAAGATTCCCTTCCAAAATGGTGCGAAAAGCATGGTCATAAGTTTGAGTCAGTAAAGGACGAGGCAAAGGGATCATGGGAGATTTATATCCAGAAGGGTTAGGATTTTATTGGAAGTCTAATCCAACAGCAGTATAATCTTTGTATGTACAAAAGAATTCTTACCGCAGTGAATGAACACCTTAACTCAGAGGTTACTGCAAGGTATGCAATGAATCTTGCGAAGGTCTGCGGCGCAAGGCTTTATCTCTGCTTTGTCGCTGAGAAAGAAATGACGGCCTCTACAATTAACAGGGCAAAGGAGGCGGTGAAGCGGATATCTCTTGAAGCAGAAAAAATCGGCATAGAGATAGAGGCTATAACAGAGACGGGAGACCCTGTAAAAAAGATAGGCGAACTTGTAAGAGGCGAGAGGATAGATATTGTCTTTGCCTCAACAAGGAAGGAAGATATTGAACGGAGGTTTTTTGCAGGCACTATTGCAAGACGCCTTTCTCTCAGCCTTCCCTGTTCAATGGCTATTGTAAGAGTAGCGCACACAGGCAGGATACGTCCGAGAGAAATACTTGTCCCTCTCAAGGCGCGGATTGACCATGTTGAAGAAAGGGCATATTTTACGGCAAAGATCGCGCAGGTATTCGGCTCAAAGGTTTTTATATTTCACTCTCCGGAAGCAGTATCAAAATTTTTTCATGGAGAAATTCATCTGACGCCGCTTGAATGGGAAGAGAAACTCCCCAAAGGCATCTCCGATTTTATAGAGCATATGAAGAGATACAGGATTGCACATGCGGGGAGGTCTGTTCCTGGAAGCATAGGCAGGATGATTACGATAGAGGCATTCTCTAAGAGGCATGATCTTATAATAATGGGCGCAAGCCAGAGGAGCCTGCTGAGTTCTATATTAAGAGGCAATCCTGTTGAGGAAGTGCTGAGAAATACTCCCTGTGATCTTATAATTCTAAGGCCAAGGCATGAGGTCTAAGCTGAAAATAACTGATAGCTACTAAGAGGGGCTATCAGTAAGGATACACTTCCTGTCATTCCCGCTTGGGTTTGTCATTCCGACTTGTTCGGAATCATTCTGAAAGATGCTGGACAAGCCAGCATGACAGACGGTGGAAGGATTGCGGACAAGCCGCAATGACAGAACTAAGATAGTTTATGAAAATTCATAATCTCACAAAAGAAGAAGTCTTTCGCACACTCGTCACATCAGAGCAGGGACTCTCAGAAGAGGAGGCAAAAAGGCGGCTTTCCGAGTTCGGCTTTAACGAGATAAAAGAGGCAAAGAAAAAATCTCTCTCTATCAGATTCTTTAAACAGTTCACTCATTTTTTAGCGATACTCCTCTGGATTGCGGCCTTTATGTCATTTTTGTCTGAATACCTCCATCCGGGCGAGGGGATGCTCACCCTTGGCATAGCAATAATAGCTGTCATATTCATTAATGCAGTGTTCACCTTTATTCAGGAATACCGCGCTGAAAAGGCGCTTGAAGAATTAAAAAAACTCCTTCCATTTTATGTGAAGGTTTTAAGAGACGGGAAAGAAAAAGAAATCTATGCGCGTGATGTTGTCCACGGCGATGTCATCCTGCTTTCAGAGGGCGATAAAGTCCCTGCGGATGCAAGGCTCATAGAGACTTCAGGGTTGAGAGTGAACAACGCTCCTCTTACGGGTGAATCAGAACCGATGCTGAGAAGACATGAGGCATATGAGGGAGAGTTTATTGAGAGTCCGAATATTGTCTTTGCAGGCACGGCAGTTGTGAGCGGTTCAGGAAAGGCGGTGTCATTTGCAACGGGAATGCAGACAGAGTTCGGGCGCATAGCGCACCTGACAGGCGCTGTAGAAGCAGGGATCAGCCCTCTTCAAAAAGAGATTGTAAAGGCTACAAGAGTCATTGCTGTAATAGCTGCTGTGGTTGGCGTATTCTTTTTTTTGCTTGGATTTTTAATCGGCAGGAGTTTTTGGAACAACTTCATATTTGCCATCGGGATAACAGTAGCCCTTATCCCTGAAGGAATGCTTCCTACTGTAACGCTTGCCCTTGCAATGGGAAGCCAGAGGATGGCAAAGAGAAAGGCATTAATCAAAACCCTGACTTCGGTTGAGACGCTCGGCTCTGTAACCGTGATATGCACAGATAAGACAGGCACGCTCACTCAGAATAAGATGACTGCGACAAAGGTATGGACTATAGACGGTGAAGAAAAGGCGCGGGAGAGTTTGCTGAAAATAGCTTATCTCTGCAACAACGCACGTCTTATTGAAGGACAATACAGAGGCGATCCGACAGAAGCAGCATTGCTTAAGACTGCAAGAGAAACAATAGGAGATTTTAAAGGCGAACGCATAGCAGAGATACCTTTTGACTCTGATAGAAAGATGATGACCACTCTAAATATAGTTGAAGGCAGGATGTTTGCCTTCTCAAAGGGCGCGATGGAAGGTCTCCTTCCATTATGCAGCGCCATTTTTATAAACGGCAATAAAGACCTGATGGATGAAACGATAAGGAGAAAAATCAACGATGAATATCATTCCATGATGGATAGTGGGCTGAGGGTGCTTGCCTTTGCATACAAAGAGATCGAAAACCGTAATGCGTTAAGCGTAATCAGTAATGAGTTAAAAAATAAAAACTCCTCACACATTACGCATCACCCATTACGAATATCTTCTGAGGAGATTGAAACGGATATGGTCTTTGCTGGATTAGCAGGGCTTGAGGACCCTCCAAGGTCAGAGGTGCCGGATGCAATCAGGAAATGTCACGAAGCAGGGATAAAGGTAATAATGATAACAGGAGACGCAAGCAGGACTGCGGTTGCAATTGCAAAAGAGATAGAACTTGTTAAAGGGAATCCTGTTGTTATTGAAGGCAATGAGTTCATCCGGATGAGCGATAAGGAATTGAGGGAGAAGCTTTCAGAGAAAGAGGTTATATTTGCACGGATGACGCCCAAGCACAAGATGAGGGTTGTATCAATATTAAAGGAAGAAGGCGAGGTTGTAGCTGTGACAGGAGATGGCGTTAATGATGCTCCGGCGCTTAAAAAGGCTGATATTGGAATAGCGATGGGAATCTCCGGCACTGACGTTGCAAAAGAGGCGTCTGATATGGTTCTGCTTGATGACAATTTTGCGACTATTGTCAATGCAGTTGAA
>JAZDJF010000137.1:0-4324 GCA_043804165.1 Nitrospirota bacterium | reverse complement strand
ACTTTGAATTTTGAATTTTGAATTTTTGTTAATAGCCCCCTTAGCTCAGTAGGATAGAGCACAGGTTTCCTAAACCTGGTGTCGCAGGTTCGATTCCTGCAGGGGGCGCCATTATTTTAGATGTATGTGCAGTCCGCTTGTCAGGTTACCTAAATCCCGATTTGTCGGGATTCGATTCCTGCAGGGGGCGCCATTTTTTACTTTAATGAAAAACCAACTTAAATATCTCCAAAATTTATTTTATGACACGATGAATGACTACGGCAGGGTTTTTGTCGTAGTTAAGCAGTCTGAACGCACTGTGATAGGCAGCAGGGGTTTTACTGACGAAGAAAAAGAAAACGGGCTTGTGCTTGCCTTTAACAGCAAAAACTATAAAACCCTTCAATGGACTGAAGACGGGAGCATAGTAACAACGCTCGGATTCGGCTCTAACAATAAAGTGGAGAACTGTTTTCTGCACTCCGATGATATAATCTCTGTGTATTCTCCTGATGCGAAGATAAAATTTGACAGATGGGATATGCTGGAAACTAAAGATGCTTTGCCAGAATCTCAAAAAATCCGGAACGATAAAAAAGATGCTGTCACTAAAGGGAAGATAGTTTCACTGGACAGCTTTAGAAAAGTAAAGCCCTGAGAGTTGATTTTTAGGCAAGAAGGTTATAGCATTTTATCAGCATGGCAAAGAAAGTTTTAATTGTTGATGATGAAAAAGATATTGTTGAGCTTATAACGTATAATCTCAGGAAAGAAGGTTTTGTTGCAGATTCAGCTCCGGATGGCGAAACAGCCCTCGCAAAGATAAAGAAAGGCAATTATAACCTTGTAATCCTTGACCTTATGCTTCCCGGACTTCAGGGCATTGAGCTCTGCAGGATAATAAGAAATGACGCTCAAACGGCGTCCCTGCCTGTTATTATGCTTACAGCTAAAGGAGAAGAGGTGGATAGAGTCCTGGGGCTTGAGATGGGAGCGGATGATTATATTACAAAACCATTCAGCCCGAGAGAGCTTGTCGCAAGGATTAATGCTGTTCTCAGGAGGGCAAAAGAAAGACCTGCATCAGCAGACCGCATAATAAAGGAAGGCGACCTCGTTATAGACAAAGATGCGTATGCTGTAACCCGCAAAGGCATTCACGTTAAACTGAGCGCTACAGAATTCAGACTTCTTCTTTATTTCGTTGAGAGAAAGGGAAGGGTTTTTAACCGCGAACAACTTCTAAATGCAGTATGGAGCGATGAGGCATTCGTTGAGCCGAGAACAGTAGATGTGCATATAAGAAGGCTGCGCGCTCAGATCGAGGAAAATCCTTCCAGCCCCCGCTACATCAAGACCATGCGCGGCGCAGGCTATTTTTTTGACGGGAAGCAATGAAACATGTCCTGTTCAGAAGAATTCTTTTTTCATACATTATTATAGTCCCCCTGCTCTTTATCCCCCTTGGAATATACCTCTCGCAGGTTATTAAGGATAATCATGTTTCAAAGCTGAAAGAAAGTCTGGGAATCCAGGCGGGTTTAATTGCTGATGAGATACCACGGCATTCCAAGGACAGTCTGGATGATTTTTGCAGGCGGTATAAGGAAAAGACAGGCGCAAGAGTAACGATTATTGAGAGCGATGGGAAAGTAATCGGCGATTCTGATGAGTTGTCCGAAAAGATGGATAACCATCAGGACAGGCCTGAGATTCAAGAGGCTTCAGTTAACATTACCGGCAGTTCCATACGATTCAGCAGAACAGTACAGAAAGATTTTTTCTATTTTGCTGTTTTGTTGGATGAAAAAATATTTTTAAGGCTTGCAGTTCCGCTGTATGACATGGAAAAGGCAATCTCTTCCCTGCGGATGCGCATAGCTATAGCATCTGTTATCACCCTGATTGCAGCTATTCTGACGGGTCTTTTGCAAGCTAGGAAGATTACGAAATCAGTTGAGGAGATTGCGGCTTTTTCAAGAGAAGTTACAGCAGGCAATTTCAAGACAAGATTGTTTCTCAAGGAAAAAGGAGAAATCGGAGAACTCGCAAAAAATATAAATACCATGGCGCATGAACTCAAGATTCGGCTTGAACGGAGCAATGAGGACAGGCACAGGGTGGAAGAACTTTTAAAAAATATGCATGATGGCTTTGTGCTTTTAGATGCCAAGGGCAAGGTCTTGATCTGTAATCCTGCCGCAAAAAAAGTTTTCGGGGTTGAGCGCGATATAGAGGGCAGATCCCTGCTTGAGGTAATCAGAAATGTTGGATTAACTGATATTATGAAAAAGGTTACTGATAAGGAAGAGTCCGTTGTGCAGGAGATTGAGATTGCATATCCAAAAGAACTTTATCTCATGGCAACAGCAGCGCCGTTTTATTATCCTCCCCAGAGCGAGAATGTGTCGGGTGTCATGCTGTCATTTCATGATATTACAAGGCTCAGGCAGCTTGAGGATATGAGAAAGGATTTTGTGGCAAATGTCTCACATGAAATAAAAACTCCCATTACGGCGATAAAGGGATTTGCCGAGACTTTGATGGCTGGTGCGATTGATGATAGGGAAAATGCCTTGAGATTTCTCCAGACAATTAAAAATCACAGCGAACGCCTGAATTCACTCGTTGAAGACCTGCTTACGCTTTCAAGGATAGAGTTCGGGGATATAACGATAGAGAAAACAGCAGTCAGCCTTGACGATGTTGTTGATACAGTCTTTACTACATTGCGAAACAAGGCCGGGATAAAGGGCATTTATCTGAAAAAGGAGATACCTGAAAATCTTGGCGAGATAAAGGCGGACAGAAATCGTCTGACCCAGATACTTCTTAATCTTGTGGATAACGGCATAAAGTTTACAGAAACAGGTGGAGTAACGGTAAGAGTTAAAAGTGATTCTGAGCCCTTAACTCTAAACTCTCAACTCCAAAATTTCATAGAAATCAGCGTGGAGGATACAGGCATAGGCATCCCGCAAAAGCATCTGTCCCGTCTTGGTGAAAGGTTTTATAGAGTTGACAGTTCCCGCTCAAGAGAACTCGGCGGAACCGGATTGGGGCTTGCGATTGTAAAGCATCTTGTAAAGGCGCACGGCTGGGAGATGAAAATAGAAAGCACTCACGGAAAAGGCACAAAGGCAAGAATTTCCTGTCCTCTTTCTTAACTAAAATTTAATCCTGCCTTAATATCCCTGTAACATTCAAGCAGCATACTAACTTAGTTCTCAGTTATCAATTTTAAAAGGAGGAAGTACTTATGAGCAGAAATCTACAAGTTTTACTTTTTGTGTTCTGTGTTTTTCTGTGGTTGGCAGGAATATCATCTGCTGCAGATGTTGCAAATCCGATTCTCAAGAAGCTGGTGGAAAAGGGTATCTTAACAGAGCAGGAAGCAATTTCAGTGGTGCAGGAGATGATAAAGGAGACAGAGGAGAAAGAAAAACAGGTTGATGAAAAGATAGGAAAGAAGGTCGCTGAGTCTGTGCCTGCAGAAGATAAAGATATCGGAAAGTTAGTTAAGGCACTTAAAGGTTTTAAATTTGAAGGCTTATGGTATCTCTCTTATCAAAATGGAGAAACAGGAAATACTACCGGTGGGGAGGAATACAATAATTTTACTCTAAAGCGCGGCTATCTAACAGTCAAGAAAGAATTAGTTCCGTGGCTAAAAGGCAGAATGACACTTGATATAACAACAGCAAATAATACTGGTGGAAATGTAGACGGCTCTGTTGTTACAAGGCTTAAATATTTATACGGACAGATTGAGCTTCCGGAATTTGCCTTCTT
This sequence comes from Nitrospirota bacterium, assembly GCA_043804165.1. Taxonomy (GTDB): domain Bacteria; phylum Nitrospirota; class Thermodesulfovibrionia; order Thermodesulfovibrionales; family UBA1546; genus UBA1546. The sequence goes on along the minus strand of JAZDJF010000137.1, from coordinate 550 downwards.
TAACAAACCTTTTATTGAAGCCGGGATGGCTCATATGCCATGGCTCACCTTTGAAGAGTACATCAACCGGTATCGCTGTCAGGATACCATGTTCATCGAGAGAAATGGCACCTTCAATTCAGCTGACATTGGTGTGACCCTTGTCTCCCTGTTCGGCGGAGAACTGTCTCAGGAATATCAGGATAAGGTCAATAAGTACTATGCCGGCCGCTACGGGAGCATGGCAGTGGGTGTATATAATGGTGGCGGATACCATGCATCTGAAAAGAACGAGAACAAGGTCCTGGAGGGCAGGCTCACCATCAGGCCATTGCCTGATATTATTCCAGGTCTCCAGTTGTCATACTTCGGTTTAACCGGAAAGGGGAATACGGATAAAGAACCTGACTGGAGAGTAAATCTCGGCTTCGCAAGTTTTGAGCATGAATATATTGTCCTGACAGCTCAATATTATGATGGTAAGGGCAATCAGAAAGGCGATGATGCAAAGGATAGAGATGGCTATTCATTCTTTACTGAATTAAAGCCCCATAAAAAGTTCAGTATTATT
>JAZDJF010000136.1:0-2806 GCA_043804165.1 Nitrospirota bacterium | reverse complement strand
CTGCTTCCATTATAGTAGTTCATGGCGACAATGACAGATGCAACGTTCGGATAGCGTTCAGACATCAGGCCTGAATCAGCTTTCTGCTGCTTTATTTGCAGACGTTCAGAATTCTTTAGCTTACTGTTCATATGATTTCCTCTCAAAAAGCAGAGCCCCCTGCTTAGCGCAGAGGGCTCTCTTCGGTTCCTTATTGTTTTACAACGTTGATTGCCTTAGGACCCTTAGGGCCTTTTTCAGTATCAAAGCTTACTCTGTCACCCTCGACAAGGGATTTGAATCCATTGCTCTGGATAGAAGAATAGTGAACAAATACATCACTGCCGTCTTCGCTTGTGATAAAGCCAAAACCCTTGGACTCATTGAACCACTTTACTGTTCCTTCTGTCATTTTGCGTACCTCCTTATTTGTGAATTGAACTTTCAGAAGGGCACAAATAAAAAAAGCTACAAAGCTAAAAGTCTTTGCGGCCTTTAATGGTCTAAAAACTTCTGAAACTCTGTAGAAATGATAACACGTCTGCGGATAATTAGCAACGAAATAATTTTCAGGGCAATTTCAAAGAAGTATTTAGCCGTGGAGATTCACTTAAAACTCTGCTCTCCAGATGGGAATGCGCCTTTTTCTATGTCTTCTTTGTAATCCTTTATTGCTTTGAGCGCCTCTTCTTTGAGATTAGCGTATCTCTTTACGAATTTTGGAATGAATCTTTCAAACAACCCGATGACATCATGAAGAACAAGAACCTGTCCGTCACAGAACGGGCCTGCGCCTATGCCTATTGTCGGTATGGAGAGTTCTTCTGTTATTTTTTTTGCAAGGTTCATCGGAATCGCTTCAAGCAAGAGTGAGAATGCTCCTGCATCCTCTGCTATGTGCGCCTCTTCAATCAGTTTTTTCTGCGCTTCCTCTGTCTTTCCCTGAACCTTATATCCTCCCATCCTGTGTATTGATTGAGGAGTAAGTCCTATATGCGCCATAACAGGTATGTCTGATTTTGTCATTGCCCTGATGTGTTCTGCCACTTCAGCGCCGCCTTCAATCTTTATTGCCGATGCGCCTGCCTCCTTCAGAAACCTCCCTGCATTCCTTACAGCATTTTCTACGCTTGCCTGATAGGACATGAACGGCATGTCTCCTATGACCATTGCGTTCTTTACAGCCCTTGAGACCATCTTTGTGTGATATATCATCTCATCCATTGTGACAGGGAGTGTGTTCTCAAGCCCCTGAACCACCATTCCAAGAGAGTCTCCAACGATTATTGCATCAATGCCTGCCTCATCAACTATCTGTGCGAACGGGTAGTCGTAAGCTGTCAGCATTGTGATTTTTTTCTTTTCCGTCTTTTTCTTTAAAAAGTCCTGAATGGTTATTTTAGGCATATAGTTGCTCCTCTCTGATTGGTCTGAGTATCACAAGACAGGACATGGTATTTGAGCGGTTTTATTTTGCCGATATTCCTGAAACTTAAACAAGAAAAATAATGAGGCAAAATTCCTCGGAGGGCGTTAGCCCGAGAATGAGCGAGAATGCCATGTCCTGTCTTGTGATTTCCCATAATCTAAAAATCAAATGTAACTGTCTCTGAAGGTTCGCTCTCTTTAAGCGGTCCGACAGCAGTTACCATGTATGTGTGCTTTATCCCTGTTTTCTCTCTTAAAGTAAACGCAGGGGTCACGGATTCTTTTACGAGTTTAAATCCGTCTTTTTCATTCACTTTATCGTAAATCCTGTATTTTGTCACCCACATCTCAGGATTTCCTTTCCATGAAACAACGACTCTATCGTCTGCGACAACTGTTTGAAACCCTTCGGGCTTTGTCGGGATAAAGGTTGAAGGGTCAACTGTTATTTCCACTGATGCCTGTCCTTCACTCCGGAATTCCTTGCTCAAAAGACTGCGGATTGTATAATAAACAGGACTGCCTGTTTCCAGATTGTCGGAATATTTGGACGCTGTCAGCGGCTCTTTATTTGTGGGGTTGATGCTGTATTTGTCTTTCTCAGCGGTTCTGTAAACGTTATAGAGCACGTTTTCACCTGCGCTATCCCATGAAATATGCAGGGCATCATTGCCGACCTTGAATGAGATATTCTTCGGGGCAGGAGGGACGACTTCAGGTTTTATTGCAATTATGTTTGAATCATCACTGATGATGTTTTTCAGACTTCCGGCAACGACTTTGTATTCATAAAGAGCGCCTGTCTTAAAATTAACATCTGTGTAGGAACTTTCATCTTTGGTTACAGATGCTATTTTCTGAAAACTGCTGTTCTCTGCCCTGAGAATATGAAATTCTTTCAGGTTTTCTTTTTTTGAAGTGTATGACCATGAGAGGAGAATTCTGTCTTCTCTGTGTATTGCCTTAACAGCCGCAGGCGCAGAGGGTTTTTCATATGCTTTGAGTGTAGGTGGTCCTTTTTTGCCGCACGCAATCAGGAGGAAAAGAATAAAAATGATGGGGAGAAACGGTGAAACGGTGAAACGGTGAAACATAATAAAAGAACGCCTTTGTGTCACCGCGTCTCCGCGTCTCCGCGTCTCCGTGTCACTCCGCAAAATTCTCATCTTATCAAGTGCTTCAGTCTCTTTATCTGTTTCTTGACTTCTGAAGGGGCTGTGCCGCCTCTTGAGTTTTTTGCCTTTACAGAGTTTTCAGCGCTGAGACGCGAGTAGATGTCTTTTGAAATAGTATTAGAAAAATTTCTGAACTCGTTTATGGAAATTTCTCCAAGCTGCTTTTTGTTCTTAATGCAGTGACGGACAATCTTCCCAGTTATCTCATGCGCCTGTCTGAATGG
>JAZDJF010000135.1:0-3846 GCA_043804165.1 Nitrospirota bacterium | reverse complement strand
CCGTCAGGCTATTACCTGCTTGGCTATGCGCTTTATAAGCTCGGAAAATTTGAAGAGGCGAATGAATACTTTAAAGAGGCATACCTGCTTGATCCTGAGTTTTCGCTTGAGAAAGCAGGGCTGATAAAGAAGACGCCTGAGGCTAAAGCCGAGGATGCAGAAAAACCATCTGTTGAGCAATAATAATTAAAAATTATGTGTGTTCTGCTTGCTGCCTTCCGGTAAAAGGAGGGCGGCAAGCACACTTAGAAACAACAGTCTTATTTAAAATTTGCCGCTCAAATAATAGACTTGTCAGGAACATATTCTTAGGTTATACTACATGAAACTCGCTCCTAATTTTTCTTATGCGTATAGAAAAAATAGAACTCATAGGGTTTAAGTCTTTCTCCGAAAGAACTGCGTTTAATCTCCATCCCGGGATTACGTGCATAGTCGGGCCCAACGGCTGCGGAAAGAGCAATGTAGTGGATGCATTCCGATGGGCATTAGGCGAGCAAAGCGCAAAGAGCCTGAGGGGTGAAAAGATGGAGGAAGTGATATTCAACGGCTCTTCAACAAAAAAACCCAAAGGGATGGCAGAGGTAACGCTTGCCGTATCAGGCATGGGAGACCCCACGCAGGACAATGGCAATGACCCCCAGAACTTCACATCCGTGACAAGAAGGCTCTACAGATCCGGCGAGAGCGAGTATATGGCAAACAAATCCGTGTGCAGGCTTAAGGACATAAAAGACCTGTTCCTTGACACGGGGCTTGAAGTTAAGAGTTATTCCATACTTGAACAGGACAGGATAGCAGCCATACTCAACTCAAAACCGCAGGACAGAAGGTTCATCATAGAGGAAGTAGCCGGCGTGATGAAATACAAAGTCAGGAAGACAGAGGCTCAGAATAAACTTGAGTCATCAAGATTAAACCTGCAAAGGATAAACGATATTGTTTTAGAAGTAAAAAGACAGATAAATGCGCTTGATAGGCAGGCAAAAAAGGCTGAGAGGTATAAAAAACTCTCAGCAGAGATGAGAACAATAGAACTCAAGATTGCAAAGAGAGATTATCAGACGCTAAGAGAATCTCTGGAAAGGATACTTGCAGAATACACTGCCCTTAAAGAGAACGAGGCCATGAAGAAGGCTGAACTCACAAAGATTGAAAACATTTCAGAAACAAACAGGCTTGGCATCTTTGAAAAAGAAAAATCCCTTGAAATAATACAGCAGGAATTCAGAGATGCGGAGAAGGCGATAGCGGAAACCGAAAGAGTAATCGCTGTGCTGAATACGGACAGGGACAACCTGAAAGAATATCTGGCAAAACTCTTCACTCAGAGAGAAGAGTTTGAAACCAAGAGAAATGAGTTGTCGGAAAAACTTGGCGAGCTGAACGGGACAGAGGCAAGACTTTCTGTTGATATAGAAGGACTTAAAGAAGAACTCAGGCTGAAAAATGAGCTTATTGAGTCGGTGGAAAACGAACTCTCAGAAAAAGAAAGCGCTGTAGATTCAAAACGTAGAAATGTATTCAGCGCATCAGAGGAACTGAGCGCTCTCAGAAACGAGACAGGCAGGATGCAGGCGTCTCTTGAGGCGCTGGAGCGTAAAGAAGTTTCACTGATAAAAGACGCCGATGATTCAAAGAAAGTTTTAGGCGAGATTGATTTATCAATCAGGGATGTGGAGGGTTCGCTCAGGGACAGAAACGCCGAGGTCCTTCTGCTCAGTGAAAAGAAAGGCGTCTATACCGCAGAGGTTTCCTCTCTGAGGGAGAAGATTGAACATCTCCGAGATGAGCTGTCAAAAACAAAAGAAGACCTTGCATCAAACATATCGCGTATGGGATCTTTGAAGGAACTTGTCCTTGATGCGCCTACCCGTGAAATACTCCAGGACGGGCCTAATCTCCATATTGTCTCTTCGCTGTCAGACATACTCAATGTTGAACCTGAATATGAAAAGGCGGTTGAAAATGCCCTCTCAGAAAAAATAAATTCGTTTATACTCAAATCCCTTGCTGATATTGAGGTTGCTATTTCCATATTGAAGACAAAGGGCAGCGGCAGGATGTCCTTCATCCCGCTTGATTCCAGAACATCTTATGAATTGTCTGATACCCCAGCCGGCATAATCGGAAGGGCATCAGATTTTGTGAAAGTCAATGCAGAGTTTGAAGGCATAGCAAAAAATCTTCTTAAAAATATTTTTATTGTAAAAGACCTGAGGACAGCCCTTGCGATGAGGGAGTCAGGAAACAACTATTTCTTTGTAACTCTTGACGGTGAGATTGTTGAGCCTTCGGGCGCAGTCATAGGCGGAGAAGGCAGAGGAGTTTTAAAGAGGAAGAGAGAGTTAAGGGAGATTGAAGAGTTAATAGGACAGAAAACAGATTCAATATCCGGGCTGCAGGAAGACCTCAACAGGCTTCAGCAGGAACTTTCAGAGAAGGAATCAGGCATCAGGGATATTGAGACCGCGGTGGTTAATGCAGAAAAAGAGATGTCGCTTTCAAAGCTTACCTCTGCAAACTATCAGGAAGAAAAAGAGAGGACAGACAGAAAACTTGCCTATCTCTCAATAGAAGTTGAAGAGATTGTCAGGGAAAAAGAATCACTCAAAAACATGATAAGCGAAAAGGAAAAAGCAATAAGCGCCGGAGAATCAGAAAAGAGCGCCATAGAAAAAGATATGGCAGACCTCTTGGAAGAGATAATCCAGAAGAAGATGAGGTATGAAGAAGATCGCTCGCATATAACAGACCTCAGGCTGTCAATAACAGCTCACAAAGAAAAGATAGAGGCGGTACAGAAAGAGATAGAAACAACAGGCAATGCTCTTGAAGAACTGTCGCAGAAGGACAATTCTTTGAATGGTGAGATGAATTCTGTTGAGGAGCGCATCTCACAGAGAGCTGCTGAGTCTTTGGAAAACGAAGAAAAGGTAAAGGGTATGGTTTTAAATGCGGACAGGCTTAGGGAGGACATATCCGTAAGGAAAGAGGCTCTTGAGCAGGAAAACCAGCAGATGCTCTCATATGAGCAGGCGGTCAAGGCGCTCAGGCATGAGATAGATGCTCTCGCATCTAAAGTCTCAAGGCTTGATGTAGAGAGAGCAGAGCACAGGCTGAAGATTGAAAACCTCACTGAAAATATAAGACAGAATTACGGGACAGAAATAGATTTGCTTGAAACAGAACCGCTTTTGCCTGAAGATGAAGAGCAGATGGCTGAACTTAAGGAAAAGATACAGGAACTCGGGCCTGTAAACCTCGGCACACTTGAAGAATATGAAGAATTAACAACAAGGTATGAGTTTCTATCAAAACAGCAGGACGACCTCAACAGGTCAATTGCTGAACTTGAAGAGGCGATAACAAAGATAAACAGCACAACGAGGAAAAAGCTCAGAGAGGCATTTGAGGCGCTAAAGGTAAAGTTCTCGGAGGTCTTCATCTCACTCTTTGAAGGTGGAAGGGCAGAACTCATCCTTACAGATGAAAATAATATCCTTGAAACTGGAATAGATATAATTGCACAGCCTCCCGGCAAAAAATTGCAGAACATAAGTCTTCTTTCAGGCGGAGAAAAAGCGCTGACTGCCCTGTCTATTTTATTTGCAAGCTTCCTCATAAAGCCAACTCCGCTCTGCATTCTTGATGAGGCGGATGGGCCGCTGGACGACTCCAATGCCGGAAGATTTACTAAGATGTTAAGAGAACTTTCAAAGGACATTCAGTTTATAGTAATAACACATAACAGGGTGACTATGGAGGCATCTGACTACATCTACGGGATAACCATGGAAGAGCCTGGAGTGTCAAAGGTCATCTCAATGCAGCTTGCAGAGGCAT
>JAZDJF010000134.1:0-3718 GCA_043804165.1 Nitrospirota bacterium | reverse complement strand
CTTGCCTTTTTGTAAATTATGTCCATGATATCTTTAGCCGGTATCTCAATGAACGATTCAATATTATCAGAGGGGATTATCTCAACCCTGTATTTTGAGGGGAAATAGTGGAATAACTCTGAAATTTGCTGCTGGTTAAGGTTGAAAGATAGAATCCCGCATAATTCAAGAAGGTTTATAATGCTTGTAGAACCTTTGTCATGTTCAGCCACAAAATCCAGAAAATTACGGTTTATCCTGAAATTGGCATCATCTTTATATCTCAGGTCAATGACAAAGACATTGGTATCTATGAAGACAGGGATCTTCTTCTTGTCCATGACATTGCCTCTTTTGTACTTTTAAAGTGCGGTTTGGTCTTTCTTAATGAGTTTTCTATGTCGCTCCATGCCTCTTCAAATGGGCGCATGGATGCTTTTTCAAGGGTTTCGGTTGTTGCCGGAGTCATTAATGCAAAAGGTTTCCCTCTTAATGTCACAACAACTTTTTCTCCTCTTGCGACTGCCCGCATGGCCTCGCCGGTCTTATTTTTGAGATTCCTTGCAGTCATTGTCTTCATGATTGCTCCTTTAGATAGCTATTTTAAAAATATTATAGCTACTTTTAATTTTTTGTGCAATCAGTATTCTTTTCCGTATGGTATATTAATGGGTGATTTCTCTTTTTCTGTCATTCCCGCGAAAGTGGGAATCCAGACGCTGTCTCTGCGAAAACAGAGGACTATAAAAATGAGATGGATTCCTGTTTCCACAGGAATGACGATTAGGGTAGTGAGTATTATTTAGTAATCCCCCTCAGTCCCCCTTTAGAAAAGGGGGATTAAGGGGGATTTGTAAAGGGAGATTTTATGCGGGTGGCGATGTATTACAGAAATAATGACGTGAGAGTTGAAGAGATTCCGGTTCCGAAAATCGGAAAAGGCGAGGTACTGGTTAAGGTCATGGCAAGCGGAATCTGCGGTAGCGATGTAATGGAATGGTACAGGATTAAAAAAGCTCCTCGTGTTCTTGGGCATGAAATCACAGGAGACATTGTAGAACTTGGCTCTAAATTCAAAACTCAAAACTCAAAACTCAAAACTCCTAACTTTCAAATCGGTGACAGGGTATTTGTGTCCCATCATGTTCCGTGCAACACCTGCCGCTATTGCCTGAGCGGCTATCACACTGCCTGCGAGACTTTGCATAAGACTAATTACGACCCCGGAGGTTTTGCAGAGTATCTCAGAGTGCCTGAGATAAATGTTAAGAATGGAGTCTATATCCTTCCTGAGAATATGTCTTATGAGGAAGGAACATTCATAGAGCCTCTGGCGTGTATTCTGAGAGGGCAGAGGGTTGCAAACCTGAAACCGGGACAAAGCGTTCTTGTGATTGGAAGCGGGATTTCAGGGCTTCTTCATATAAATCTGGCAAAGGATGCGGGCGCAGAAAGAATTATTGCAACTGATGTTAATGAATATCGCCTTAATGCGGCATTGAAGTTCGGAGCAGACAGTGTTATCAATGCTAAAGAGAATGTGCCGGAGCGTGTGCGTAAACTGAATGACGGAAGACTGGCTGACTGTGTGATAGTGTGCACAGGCGCAATGCCTGCCATTGAGCAGGCTCTTCAGTCTGTTGATAAAGGAGGCACGATTCTGTTTTTTGCAGTCCCTGAGCCAGGAATTAATGTATCGGTTCCCATCAATGATTTCTGGCGTAATGAGATAAAGATGGTGACATCCTACGGAGCGGCTCCCTCTGACCTTGCTTTGGCAATAGAGTTTATCAGCGCCCGGAAGGTAAATGTAAAGGATATGATTACGCACCGCTTGGGCATGTCTGAGGCGCAGCTTGGGTTTAAGCTCGTTGCTGAGGCAAAGGATTCCATAAAGGTCATCATTGAGCCCTGGAGATAGGACATTAAGCATGTATGCCAGTCTCAAAACTTTTAAATGCGACATATTTTATTAAATCCGATTACAAATCTTTAGCTGGAAGAAGAATTGTTGATTGAATCCCGAAGTAAAGTTCGGGATTACAAGATTTGGAATGTGGTAAGCCAATACTATTAGGTGTCGCTTAAAACTTTTTCACCTGACATGCCTGCTTATTTCTATAATAAATTGTGTTTAAAGGCTGGGCATGGTATTTAAGCGGTTTCTTTTGCAGATATTCCGACAGTAAATTATTAAGAATAATAAAGAGGCAAAAGCCTCGGAGCGTAGCGAGAATGAGCGAGAATATTATGCCCAGCCTTTACTCCCAGACTATTGCGCTTCTGCTCTTTCGCACTATCTCACTAACTCAATCTCCGTTCCCTTATCAATGCTGTAGATAAGATATATCTGATAATTCTTTACCCAAGGTTGTCTTAATGTGTAATCTGTTTTGTGCCAGAAGAATACCCACGGCGCATCGTTGACTATAATCCTCTCTGCCTTTTCGTAGTATCTGTTTCTCTCTTTTATCGTTTGTGCATGCTGACCTTTTTCAATAAGAGAATCTACCGCAGGATTTTTATATCTTGCCCTGTTACCAGCCGGGCCTAAGTTTGATGAATGGAACAGGGGGAAAAGAAAGTTTTCAGGGTCAGGATAGTCAGCCCACCAGCTAAGCCAGAACATGTCAGGTTCGCCTTTATTGATTGCATCTTTATATGCGCTCCATTCAAGCTGTTTGATATTTGCCTTAATCCCAACTTCTTTGAGATATGACTGTATTACCTCTGCAATATCCACAACCTCATTGTCTGCTGTTATATAAAAATTGACTTCAAGCCCAAGAGGATAACCTGCAGCCTTTATTAACTCTCTAACTTTTGATGGATTATATTCATAAGATGCAGGCGCTTTCCATTTTCTCAGCAGGTCAGGCACAGGCCCTGATGCAATCCTTCCTCTGCCCTCATAAACAGTCCTTAGCATCTTTTCCCTGTCAATTGCATAGTTCATTGCCTTTCTGAGAACATGGTTATCAAAAGGTTTCTTTGAGCAGTTAAGCCCGAGGTAATATGTGTTTATTCCATTTATTGGTGATATGAAATCTGACAGTTTTTTATCCTTTTTAAACATTGAGAATGATGATGCTGGAATGGTTATCACATCAAGATTGCCAATTTCAAATTCCGTTATTGTGGTAAGGTCTTCGGGGATTATCTTATAGGCGATACCACTGATTTTTGGAAGGCTGTCAAAATAATCAGTTCTTGCCTCAAGCAGAAGCTCTCTGTTTGGGAGCCAGTGTTTGAGGATAAACGGCCCTGTGCCGACAGGATGGGATGAAAAATCCACGCCCCATTTTTCTATTTCTTCCTTCGGGACTACATATGCAGCGGTCATTGCAAGGAGATTCAGAAATGGAGAAAAGGGTTTATCAAGGGTTATCTCAAGCATGTAATCGTTTACTGCCTTTATGCCTGAAACCTCTTTCGCTTTACCATTCATAAGCTCTCTTGCTCCTTTTATCTTGTCAAAGACCCATGTGTTGGGGGACCTCGTTTTTGGATTAAGAACCCTTTCTAATGAATATTTGAAGTCTCTGGCTGTTGCTTCTCTGCCGTTGGAGAACATCACGCCTTTTTTTAATTCAAATCTGTATACAAGTCCGTTTTCTGATATTTTCCACTTTGATGCTATGTCGGGAATAATGTCCAGATTCTTGTTCATCCTTACAAGGCCATTAAAGAGCTTGGCTGAAAGGGAGCCTCCGGTGACATCCACAATAAGCGCAGGGTC
>JAZDJF010000133.1:0-2928 GCA_043804165.1 Nitrospirota bacterium | reverse complement strand
TGACTGGTAACTCAGATGCCATTTTATTGGTATCAGTTTTACAATCTCTTCAATTGTTCCCTCAATCTGACAAACATAAGGGTCGCCTTCATCAATAAACTTTTCAGGAAGGCTGTGGGCGCTGAAGAGAACATGGACATCAAGTTCAGAATCGAAAAATTTAAGTCCTTTTTTAATAACATCCACCAATGCCTCAATATAAAGCGGATGGTCATACCATGAAGGCGTGCAGAAAACGTCCATGGAATGTTTTGATGCAACCTCCCTGAATTTGGATAAAGATGAGCCTGATGTTGCCAGAGAATACTGGGGATAAAGGCTGAGACCAATAAGTTTTCTAATTCCATCATTATAAATCTGAGGTATCACATCTTCTATCAAAAGATGCCAGTAACGCATTCCAACAAAAACTCTAAAAAGACGTGAACCGTGAACCGTGAACCGTGAACCGTTTAACGCTTCTTCCAGCGCCTTTGCCTGTGCATTGGTAATATCAAGTATCGGAGACCTGCCTCCTATGAGGCGATAATAACTCTCTGTCTTTTTAGATCTGAGCATTGAGATTAGCCGTGCAAGCGGTTTTTGCAGGAATGGAGGACCAAGTTGAATTATCTTTCTGTCCGAAAATAAATTGTAAAGAAACGGCTTTACAGCCTGAAGAGAATCAGGTCCGCCGAGATTCAGAAGGATAATGCCAATTTTCTCTTTTATAGTTTTATCTTGCAATATCACCACTCACTCTGTATTGCCGGGCAACGGCAAACTTTTAAATACAATCATTCCCAACGGCGGCAATGTGATGCTTATAGAATGAGGCTTTCCATTCCACGAAACATCTTCTGATAAAATACCCTCTGCATTTCCAATTCCGCTTCCCCAGTATTCGGCAGAATCACTGTTTAAAATCTCTTTATATAAACCCGCTTCAGGCACGCCTATTCTGTAATTATATCTCGGCACAGGAGTAAAGTTGCACACAACCACAAGAAAATCGTCAGCCCTTTTCCCCTTTCTTATAAATGATATTACACTCTGCTCTGTATCGTGAAAATCTATCCACTCAAAACCTGAATAATTAAAATCAACCTCATATAGCGGCGGCTCTATTCTGTAAAGCCTGTTCAGGTCTCTTATATATCCCTGAAGCTTTTGATGAGGCTCATACTGAAGCAGGTGCCAGTCAAGGTTGTGGTCATGATTCCATTCATCCCACTGCCCGAATTCACTTCCCATAAAAAGCAGTTTCTTGCCGGGATGTCCGTACATGAAACCATACAGCAATCTCAGGTTTGCGAACTTCTGCCACATATCTCCGGGCATCTTGCCAAGCATTGAACTCTTCCCGTGCACGACCTCATCATGGGAAAGGACGAGCATAAAGTTCTCCGTAAAGGCATAAAGAAGGCTGAACGTAAGATTGCTGTGGTGATGCTTCCTGTAAACAGGGTCTTTTGAAAAATACTCAAGAATGTCATGCATCCATCCCATATTCCATTTAAGGCTGAAGCCAAGACCGCCGAGATACGTCGGTCTTGATACGCCTGTCCACGCAGTTGATTCCTCTGCGATTGTGAGGATGCCGGGATGATGCTGGTGAACAATTTCGTTAAATCTTTTCAGGAAATCTATTGCCTCAAGGTTTTCCCTTCCTCCGAAAACATTTGCAACCCATTCGCCTTCTTTTTTTGAATAATCAAGGTAAATCATTGAGGCAACAGCATCAACACGCAAACCGTCTATGTGATATTTTTCAAGCCAGAAGAGCGCGCTTGATATCAGAAAATTCCTTACCTCATTTCTTCCGTAGTTAAATATCAGCGTGCCCCACTCTTTGTGCTCGCTTTTCCTTGGGTCTGCATGTTCATAGAGCGCTGTGCCGTCAAAATATCCAGGCCCATGCGCATCCTTTGGAAAATGCGCTGGAACCCAGTCAAGGATAACGCCGATATTGTTCTGGTGGCATTTATCAATAAAATACATAAAGTCTTCAGGCGCCCCGTGTCTGCTTGTAGGAGCAAAATATCCTATTGTCTGATAACCCCACGAAGCGTCCAGCGGATGCTCTGTTACAGGCATAAGTTCAATATGGGTATATCCCATATCCTTTATATAGCCTATCAGCTTATCAGCAAGCTCTCTGTAAGTTAGAAAACGGTTTTCTTCCTCTGGCATACGCATCCATGAGCCGAGGTGCGCCTCATAAACAGAGACAGGAAATTCAAACCAGTTCTTTTCTGAACGCATTTCAAGCCACTTACTGTCATCCCATCGGTATCTGTTTATGTCATATACGACAGATGCGCTTTTTGGCCTGACCTCAAAATAAAATGCATATGGGTCTGCCTTCAGAAAGATTTCACCGGACTTTGACTTTATCTCAAACTTATAAACCTCTCCGTCATCAAGCCCCGGAATAAATATTTCCCATACGCCTGATGTGCCAAGGACGCGCATCTGATGCCTTCTTCCGTCCCAGTTGTTGAAATCATCCACAACGCTGACCCTTTTCGCATTCGGAGCCCATACTGCAAAATGAATGCCTTTAATCCCATTAACCTCAATAACGCGGGCTCCGAGTTTTTCGTATTTCTTGTAGTGGCTTCCCTCGCCTATCAGATGAAGGTCAAAATCCGAAAGCACAGGCATGAATGAATAAGGGTCAAAAAATTCAGCGATGCGGTTATCGGATGTTTTTACCTTAAGTTTATACTGGAAAAAATCCTTCCTGTTTTCAAAGTTTTTTTCAAAAAAACCTGCCTTGCTTGTTTTTTCCATTTCATAGGATTTGTTTTTGCTGACATCAACAACCCACGCCTTATCAGCTTCGGGCATGAACGCACGAACTGTTATTGCCTTTTTGCCTTCAGTTCTTACTTCATGCATCCCAAGCGCATGAAATGGATCCCAATGCTCCGCCTTAATAATCAG
>JAZDJF010000132.1:0-2344 GCA_043804165.1 Nitrospirota bacterium | reverse complement strand
ACCTACGGTTGATGTTGATGAATTTGACAGGATTGTAGGTGATGCGCTTGATGACGTTGAGCATGTCTCTGAAGAGGAGACGATGGGCGCAAGAGAGGAGATTGAAGAGCCGATTGTAAAACTTGTAAGCGGTATTCTTATAAATGCGATAAAAATAGGAGCAAGCGATATTCATATTGAGCCTTACGAGAAGTCTGTGAGAGTCAGATACAGGGTTGACGGTGTCCTTGCCCTGGCAATGAATCTGCCGCTAAGGATTAAAAACTCCGTAGTCTCAAGGCTGAAGATAATGGCTCAACTTGATATCTCCGAGAGGCGGCTTCCTCAGGACGGCAGGATTAAACTCAGGCTGGGCAAGAAAAAAGAAGTGGATTTCCGTGTTTCTATCCTCCCCTGTCTTTTCGGAGAAAAGACAGTTATGAGAATTCTTGATAAAGCATCATTACAGGTAGACCTTACAAAGCTTGGCTTTGAGGAAGAGGCGCTGCAGGGATTTCTGGAATGTCTTAATAAACCTTACGGCATGATACTTGTTACGGGACCCACAGGAAGCGGAAAGACAACGACGCTCTATTCAGCGTTAAATTATCTGAATAAACCCAATATAAACATAATGACTGCCGAAGACCCTATTGAGTATAATTTTCTCGGGATAAATCAGGTGCAGATGAAGGAAGAGATAGGGCTTACATTTGCCTCTGCCTTGCGGTCTTTTTTGAGGCAGAGCCCTGATATAATACTTGTCGGTGAGATACGTGATTTTGAGACCGCTGAGATAGCAGTTAAGGCAGCGCTGACAGGACATCTCGTCCTGAGCACCCTGCATACGAATGATGCTCCGAGCAGTATAAGCAGATTGTTGAATATGGGTATCGAGCCATTTTTAGTGTCATCATCTGTTATACTTATAATGGCGCAAAGGTTGGCAAGAAAAATATGTAAGGAATGCGAGAAGGAGGAAGAGAAGTTTCCTTTGCCGACTCTTATAAACCTGGGGTTTTCAGAAGAGGATGCAAGGACTGTTAAGTGTTATAGGGGCAAGGGGTGCTCAGTATGCAACAACTCAGGTTACAAGGGAAGGATAGCGTTTTATGAAATAATGGTTGTCAATGAAGAGATAAGAAAACTTATACTTGAAGGGGCATCGGCGACTGACCTTAAAAAGGCTGCTATAAGAGGCGGCATGAAGACATTGAGGATGAGCGGGCTGACAAAGGTAAAGGAAGGCGTTACTACGATTGAAGAAGTGCTGAGAGTTACTTTCGGAGATTAAAGAAAATTTAAGATTCAAGATTCAAGGTAAATCTCACAATTTTAAATTTTAAATTTTGAATTCTCACAGAGTGAGCGGAGGGGATATAATGGCAACACTAACACTGTATGACTTGCTTAAGGTAATGATAGAAAAAGGGGCATCTGATCTTCACATAACAACAGGAAGCCCGCCTCGTGTAAGGATTGACGGGAAACTTGTCGTGCTTGACCATCCGCAATTAACCCCTGCCGAGACAAAAGAGCTCTGCTACGGTGTTCTTACGGATGCCCAGAAACATAAATTTGAAGAAAGCAATGAACTTGACCTGTCATTCGGGGTGAAGGGGCTGAGCAGGTTCAGGACAAATATCTTTATGCAAAGGGGAGCTGTTGCCGGCGCATTCAGGACCATCCCGTTTCAGATAAAGACATTCCAGGAACTGGGACTGCCTGAAATTGTTAACGATCTTGTCAAGAAGCCTCGCGGTCTGATTCTTGTTACAGGGCCAACAGGGAGCGGTAAATCTACAACGCTTGCCACTATGGTTGACAGAATAAATTCCGAGAGGCAGGACCATATAATAACAGTAGAGGATCCTATAGAATATATTCATAACCACAAGAAATCCCTGATTAACCAGAGAGAGGTAAATGCTGATACGTCATCTTTTAAAACTGCCTTGAAGTATGTCCTCAGACAGGACCCTGATGTCGTGCTTATAGGCGAGATGCGTGACCTTGAGACCATAGAAGCAGCGCTTACCGTGTCGGAGACAGGGCACTTAACGCTTGCAACCCTCCATACGAATTCTGCTGTCCAGACCATAAACCGTGTAATAGATGTATTCCCGCCGCATCAGCAGGAACAGATAAGAACTCAGTTGTCATTTGTCCTTGAAGGCATACTGGCGCAGCAGCTTATAGTCAGGAAATCCGGACAGGGGAGGGTTCTTGCAATTGAGCTGCTTGTGCCAAACCCTGCCATAAGGAATCTGATAAGAGAAGACAAGGTGCATCAGATATATTCCATGATGCAGACCGGACAGTCAAGATTCGGAATGCAGACGATGAATCAGTCTTTATTTGATCT
>JAZDJF010000131.1:0-4618 GCA_043804165.1 Nitrospirota bacterium | reverse complement strand
CAAGAAATAAGCCTGAAAAGCCTGAAATTAGTGAATATGAACAAATAATATTGACGAAAGCCTTATGAACACTGGGTTGCGTTAATCAGGCAATATTTCAAAAATAGTTCCTTTTCTATAAAATTATACATGTCGCAATCCCTTATGGAATAAAGGGTTATGGAGTATCTCCTTAAGGAAAGTCAGCATTCTTAGGCTCTTTGGAGCAATAACACTCCGTAACCCTTTATTGTATTGGCTTTCACAAGAATTTACTAAATTTCGAGCAACCTTTAAGTATCAGTGGTTCCTCGCAATGGCCTACGTTGAGAGTACATACCAGAACTGGACGTTTATACCGAAAGGGCATAACTTATCATCAGGCTACTATGCAACAGAGAAACAGCATGTTGAAGAGGCGCAACGATATATTGAAAAGGCGGAAAAACTTAAATTCAATGATGCTGAGCTTACCGCTCACATACGCTCGGTGAAAGAAAATATCCACAGCATGTATGAAAGAAAATTCTACGGGAACTGGCTTGTCACAGGCATATGGTTTCTCATTGGTTTGGTGCTTCTTGGTCAGAGAGGCGGCGCAGGTGGCGGGTTATTTTTTCTCGCAGTCGCCAGTTTCTACTTTTATGCATCACGACCCCCACAGTTTTTGTTAAACAGGAAGGTGATTAAAGGCCAAAGTCCAACAGGCGGATTTGACGGCATAATCTGGGTAATAGCCCTTTACCCTTTAATGGCTGCATGGAATTATTACAACAATTATTTAAGTGTGGGAACATTGCATGTCACGAGCAGTGCTCCATCTGGACCAACTGCAAGCCCGCCAGTGAGAGAGGAAGATGTGCGCGTTGAGCCGCCTGGAACTGCGAAGAAAGTTGATGAAGTCCCTACTACAGAGCCAGTGGTATCCACCGATGCCCACGCTGAACAACCCATTACCGAACAACAGGCGGATATCCTGAGATCTATAATAGAGATAATAGACAGTTCATTAATACAGGGTGAGTATACGCCGGACATCAGGAACTATATCAGGGCAAAGGGCAAAGAGTTTGGTATTACCGAAGAAGCCAGTGATGCCTTGTTGCTTGAGAAATTAGTGGAAAAGGGATTCAGCCCTGAAGAAGAAGGGACGTTTGATATACTTTCAGTGCGCTGTTATACAGCTGCGAAGAAACCCATAGATAAGAAGACACCATTGCCCGAGCCAGAAATAAAGCCTGAAGAACCGCCGGTTGCGCAGGCGCAAGCCTCATCGAAAATTTCTGATCAAGAAAAGCCAAGAATGCATCAGGAAGTGCAAGATGATACACCAGGTCCTATTGCAGCGGCCAACTTGGAACGTGATAAATTTGATGAAAAGAAGAAGACAAAGAGAAACCCCACGATCCTTATTGCAGCCGCAGTTGGAATCATTCTGGTTATATTTGGTTTTTTCTACTATAACAACAACAATAAGGTCAAAATGGAACAGCTTCAGAAAGAACTGACTCAAAAAGAGGAGAGGCTTAGAGAAGAGGCAAAAAGAGCTGAGGATGCTGCAAGGAAAGCAGAAATTGAAAGGCAAAAGGCAGAAAAAGCTCAAGCGGAGGCGGCAAGAGAGATTGCCGAAAAAGAGGCTGCTGCAAGAGAAGCTGCTACAAGAGTATCGGCAATGCAAGAAGCTGACAGACTGGCGTCAGTTAAGAGCCTGCAAGACGGCAGGCGATATTTTGAGAAATTGTGCGTAGAAAAGATGAAAGAAGTATTAAGAAGAGATAGAAATAATCGCGAAGCAGAGCGCTACGTCCAGATGGCTCAACAGATGCTTAATGAAGCAAAGCGACAATTTCAAAATCTTAAGTTTGGCGGACAGGAATAACTGAAAGGAGGAAAATAATGAAAAGAATGGTATCAACAATTATCGTAGTCGTTTTTCTAATTAGTTCACTTGGTGGCTGCGCATCGACCTCAAGCACTGGAGAAAAAACCGCTGCGGGTGCTGGCCTTGGAGCGCTTATGGGCGGTGCTATAGGCTATCTGACGACTGGTAAGGCTTCTGGAGCCTTGGCTGGCGCGGCAATTGGAGCTGCCGTTGGAGGACTTGCAGGCTATGTTATTGGCAAACATGATGAGGGAAAATATAAATCGGCGCAGCAGATTTATAAAGAAAACCCCCAGTTTGCAGGAAAGGGATCAACACTTCCGCCAACTGTTGTTAAATTAAAGCCTTACATCTCCACCCAAAAAGGAAATAAAATTACAGCGATCAAAACTGAACAGCCCATGAAATTATGTATGGAGTACGATATTGCAGTCGGTAAAGCTAACACCCAAAAAACCGTAAACAAAGAGGATATTATTTTGGATAATTATCTTGTTATGCCTGATGGCACGGAAACTCCGCATTCGCAACGCCATCCGGCAAAAGATCCATCGGTGGATGGATATAAAGACTGTATTACTATTGAGAAAGGACTTCCTAATGGCATCCCTGACGATAATTATACTCATGTTGCCAGTGTTAAACTAGGAGACAAAGAGACGAAGAAAGACCAGAAAGTGCTCGTTGCTAAATCAGATGGTGAGATAAAAATATATGCCTCAAATAGGCGCAATTAAAATTTATAGTGTTCAATAGTCATAAGAAATATCAATCTAATTGAAAGAGTAACGGCATTTTTATGGAAACAACATGTTGTCCCAGATGCGGCTTGAGATTAAAAAGCATACAACCATATTGCCCTGCTTGCGGCTTTGAGTTAATTAAAGGCACGCAACAGACAAGTAGAAGTCAGGCCAGCGCCCAATCTTCTTCATATGGGAGACCACTAAATACCGAACTTCCTATCAATACCGGAAAAGCAGCAGACCAGTATTCGGTCATCAGCAATGATAGCGCTGACCAGTTCAGCTTTTCTGAGTTTATTGGGATGAAGAAGTATTTTGGAACTGTTATCGCATTAGAACAGCCTTACATGGCAAAACGGGAAACAAGCCTTCCAATGTTTTTATTGAAAGCCGCTTTATGGATATGTTTCTTTCCGATTATTCTTGGGGTTATATTGGGTCTCGTTATAGCCTCAAAGATGTTTTCTTTTTTGACTCCAGGGCGAAGCGACCGCCCTGGCTTTTTTTCAACTCTTGCATCACAGGTTGTTGGGTTTTTCCTAACTGGCAAGCTTTTTGGTCCGAAGGACCTTATACCCGTGCGCGATCTACGCCTCAGAGATAAGAACGGACTGGAATACTTAGTCCGCATAAGAGGTGAACTGTATGCCGGCAATGTTAACGGCGGCGATGAAATAGAAGTGGAAGGGTTTAACAGGCGAGGGACTATAGAATTCCTTCGAGGGAGAAATTTGCGAACTCGTTCGGAAATACTGGTTAAGAAGCAATGAACAAAGACGCAGCACTACTTAATAAAATATTTGAAATTACCCATGGGGCTCTCGATAGCGCCACATTCTCTTTCCCACAGCTCTCCTTAATTATGCAAGGCATGTCTGCAACGCGTGTCACGAGGCAATCGAGATACTGGAAAAAGAATAGCAAAGAAGATCGGTCATTAGTCGTACAAAATACGGAGGACCTGATTGCCGGGTTTTACACTCAGACGTGCCCTTGGTTTTATTTTATAAAAGGTTCACCTATGGGAATTGAATGCTGGTTCGGCATTTCACGCCGAGGAAGGGATACGTTATCATTAAACTCTGCTTTGCGAGGTGTCTTCCCCGATGTGCGCTTTGGAAAGTCAGCAGGTATCGATTTGACCGCAACCGATAGACTACGACATGCTTCAGTGCTCAGTGGTATACCAAGTCCAAAGCCGGAGGAGCAGATTGAGAAAATTTGCAGGGGGCTTTATGGAACGTACTGGGGCTATTTCGTGTATGCTACTCCTATCAGTGCATCGGAAATAATGCAGATCATCAATGATACTGCGACACAGATACACGAAACATATGCTAACTATTTATTAAAGTCAAGCGCTATAGACGAGCAAAATCGGCTTGCGAAACGTTACATAGAACTTCTTGAGGCAAAGCTGAAACGATTCGAGCAGGGTCGGGCTGTGGGGATGTGGAATGTTCAATGTGTACTTATGTCCGAAAACTCAGAAACTATGGGCCGTGCAAGAGGGCTGTTGCATAGCGCATATGCAGGAGAAAAGTCCTTTCCAGTTCCGCTAAGAGTGTGCTCCTGCAGCGAAACTTCCAGTTTGAAACCCGGCATAGAACCATTACATTCAGGAGAAGTGGCTATCATCTCCTGCCCTCCTATTGAGGATTATCCTGGGTATGAGATTGTCGAATATGCGCGTTTCGGTGTGGAACCTGTCGAAACAGTACATAAAAACTCAGGAGCCGTTATTATCGGTGAAATCATTGACAGAGGAGCAAACACGGGGAACATGCTCCGTATACCGGCCGCAGACTTGACGAAGCATGCCTTGATCGTGGGGGGAACCGGCAGCGGTAAAACAAATACCTGTTTTTCTGTAATAGTTCAGCCCCTTTTTTGAAAATTAAACATTTTTTTAAAAAACCTCTTACATTCCGATTATCTTTATGATACTCTTTAGCATATGGATTTGGATGTTAAATATCAAGGAAGGGTTGCAACTACCAGCGACATAGAA
>JAZDJF010000130.1:0-10615 GCA_043804165.1 Nitrospirota bacterium | reverse complement strand
GGTGATGACAACAACTTTGATTCGCTTGTTGATTTTGCCAGATACGAGGGAATTGACCTGACGATTGTAGGGCCTGAGGCGCCCTTGTCAAGAGGCGTAGTTGATGTATTTGAGAAAAACGGCAGGAAGATAGTCGGGCCCAACATAAAGGCAGCGCAGCTTGAGGGAAGCAAGGTATTTGCAAAAGACCTTATGAAGCGGTACGGGATACCAACCGCAGAGTATAAGGCATTTACTTCCTATCTTCATGCAGAAGATTATGTGCGTATGAAAGGCGCTCCCATTGTCATCAAGGCAGACGGACTTGCAGCAGGGAAAGGCGTGATAGTAGCGGAAACCGTTGATGAGGCAATAGCAGGGCTTAAACTTATAATGAAAGACCGGGCATTCGGGGATGCTGGCAATAAAGTATTGGTTGAAGAATGTATCCGGGGCGAAGAAGCATCTTTTATGGCATTCACTGATGGGAAGACAATACTTCCGATGGTAAGCGCTCAGGACCACAAGCGGATTTTTGACGGGGATAAGGGGCCCAATACCGGCGGCATGGGAGCATACAGCCCTGCCCCTGTTATTACACCGGAGCTTGAATCAGCAGTGATGGAAAAGGTAATGCGCCCAGTAATAAAGGGATTGCAGTCGGAGGGGATAAAATACAAGGGGATACTCTACGCAGGCCTTATGATAAAAGAAAATAAACCATACGCACTGGAGTTTAACTGCAGGCTTGGAGACCCTGAGACCCAACCTGTTCTTGCAAGGCTTAAAACAGACTTGGTGGATATTGCACTTGCTATAGCCGATGAAAAGTTATCAAATATTAGCCTTGGATGGAGACCGGAGCATTCAGTCTGTGTTGTAATAGCGTCAAAGGGCTATCCGGGCGCATACGAAAAAGGCAGGGCAATAGAAGGGCTCGATGATGTCAAAAAAATGGATGATGTCTTTGTTTTTCATTCAGGCACATCATTTAATGGCAATAAAGTTGTAACATCAGGCGGAAGGGTGCTCGGAGTAACAGCGCTAGGCAGGGACATAAGGGATGCAAAAAATAAAGCGTATAATGCCATAGAAAAGATTCATTTCAAGGGAATGCATTACAGAAGGGATATTGCTGACAGGGCTATAAAGAATAGTTGACAGTGTTCACCGACTTAATGGAGGTTATATATGATACACACATGCCGACGCGTCGGCACAAAGGGGAATAAAAATGTCATTCCCGCTTGTCGGGAATCTTTCCGATCTGTTCGGAATCGTAAGAAAGATGCTGGACAAGCCAGCATGACAAATAGGGGGATTTTCAGATGAAACCAAAGGTTCTGATAATAATGGGAAGCGATTCTGATTTGCCGGTTATGGAGGAAACAGAAAAGATATTGAAAGCATTCGGGATTTCCTTTGAAACAACAATAGCGTCAGCGCATCGTTCACCTGAGAGGGCAGCAAAACTTGCAAAAGGAGCAGAGAAAAAGGGGTTTGAAGTAATCATTGCGGGCGCGGGCGCGGCAGCTCACCTTGCCGGAGTTATTGCAGCGCACACAATACTTCCTGTGATAGGGGTCCCCATTAATTCGTCTCCTCTTCAGGGCTTTGATTCCCTCTTTTCCACAGTGCAGATGCCTTCCGGGATTCCTGTTGCAACGATGGCGGTTGGGAAGGCAGGCGCAAAGAATGCGGCAATCTTTGCCGCAGAGATTATCGGAAGAAAGGATGCAAAGATTGTAAGGCAATTGAAAGAGTATAAAAAAAAGCTTGAAGAGGAAGTTGAGAGGAAGGCAAAAGCGCTGACCAGGGTTCAAAGGTCATAATGCGGGTTCATCTGGACTGTTATCCCTGTTTCCTCAGGCAGGCGATTATTGCGGCAAGGCTCGGGACAAAAGACAATGAGAAAAGAGAATATGTTCTCAAAAAAATAGCGGCTGCTATTGGAGAGGTTGATACTTCAAAGACCCCTGCCCATACAACCACCTTTCTCCACAGAGAGATACGGAATCTTCTGGGAAGAGATCCGTTTAAAGACATAAAAGCAGAATACAACCAGATTGCTTTAACCCTCTACCCTTTTTTAAAAAGGCGTGTTGAGGAGAGCCCTGATCCCCTGTGGACTGCATCGCGCCTCGCAATTGCCGGCAATGTTATGGACTTTGGCATATTCACTTCCGTGGACATTGAAGGAACAGTAGAAAGGGCATTAAGAGGCCCTATAACAATTGATGATTATCCGGCATTTAAGGATGAAATCAAAAAGCATGATAAAATCCTTTATCTGCTTGACAATGCAGGCGAGATAGTCTTTGACAGGATTCTTATAGAGGCCCTTGTTTCTCACGGCAAAAAAGTAACCGCAGTTGTAAAAGGTTCGGATGTTATAAACGATTCAACCATGCAGGATGCACATGAAACGTATCTGGCAGAAACCTGCCGTGTCATAGACAATGGTTCTGACGCCGTAGGAACAATACTGGAATGGACGTCAGAAAAATTCCAGAGCGATTTCGCAAACGCCTCCCTTATCATCAGCAAAGGACAGGGGAATTTTGAGACGTTAATGGGGTCTCAAAAAAGAATATTCTTCCTCTTTCAGTCCAAATGCGATGCAGTTTCAAAAGAACTGGGACTTTCTAAGGGGTCTATGCTTTTAAAAAAATCCTGACCTGCCTGTATAGCTGGAAAAGTTAGATAGGTCTATCTTCTTCCGCCGGGCCTTCTTTCCCTGAATCCACCTCTTTCTCTTGAGGGGCCACCGCCACCGCGGTTGCGATCCCTTTCGCCCTGCGGCTTTGCTTCGTTGACCACAATGTTCCTATCAAGGAAACTGCTGTTGTTCAGCAGCTCTATTGCCTTCTGTGCCTCTTCGTCTGAGCTCATCTCAACGAAACCAAAACCTCTTGGCCTGCCTGTAGCGGCATCCGTTATCAGCTTTGTGGATGCTACTGTTCCTGCCTTTGAAAACAGTTCTTTCAGGTCATCTTCCGATGCCTGAAACGAGATATTCCCTACATAAAGTCTATTACCCATGCTTCCTCCCAAAAATAAAATCCCAGAGCTGATGCCCTGGGTGATGCTTGTATATTACCTGACTCAATATCATATAATAACAGAATATGGCTAAACTAAATATGCCAGTAATTGCAATCTTTGTCAAGAGAAAATTATAATGCGGCCATTTTAGTCTATTTGCCCCGGAGTTATTTAAGTCTTGGTTTAGGGAAGGACAGCTTGCGGAAACAATGAGATTCAGGTTTGTTATAGGGTTAAGTATAATCATTTATTGCTTTTGTATTAGCTCCTGAATCTGTTAATCTCGCCGTCTAAAGTTCCTACTGCATCACCGAGCAAAGAAGATTCCTTTGTCATTTCTTTTGCAAGCCCGAGGTTATCTTTTGCAATATCTGTTATAGCCTCTATGCGTTTGGTTATGGCAACGCTTCCTGCCTTCATGTCCTCCATTGCCTTTTTTATCCGGCTTACCTGTGAAAGTATGTCCTCTCCTGCCATTGTAATAAGGTCTGCGCCCTTAGACTGCTCTGAGGTGGAATTCTTAAGCCCTTGCGCAATCTCCTTTGCTTTTTCTATGCCTGAGAGTATCATCTCACTGCCTGAGCGCTGCTGTTCTGATGCATTTAGTATCTCTTCCATTCTTGAGGATATACCTTCAATTGATGAGTTTATTTCCTTTATTGCCTTTGCCTGCTCAGCAGTCGCTTTTTCTATGAAGGCGGTCTGAGAGGCTGATGCTGTGGAAGTTTCAAGTATGCCGTTAAATACAACGCCTGCATCTGTTATCAGTTCTAACCCCTTTCCTATCAGGCTCACAGTCTTTTCCTGAGCAGTTGCGACGTTATTTATAGACCCTTTAACCTCTTCTATTATGGTTGTGATTTCCTTTGTGTTCTGTGCTGTGCGCTCTGCAAGCCTTCCTATTTCATCAGCGACAACGCTAAACCCCTTGCCGTGCTCTCCTGCCTGCGCTGACAGGATTGCGGCATTAAGCGCAAGCAGTTTTGTCTCATCAGCGACCTCAGCTATAACCTTAGCAATTTCGTCTATCTTCTCAGATGATTTTCTCATGCCGCTAACAATTTTACCTGTGTCATCAGCGGAATCCTTTATCTCGCTTATACTTTTTACTGACTCGTGAATGGATGTTATGCCTTTCTCGCGTATGACTGAAGTAACTTCTTCTGCAAGGTGTGATGACTGTTTTGCAGAGTCCATGACTTCATTAACGCTTGCGGTAATCCGGGTGGCAGATGCCAGCGTGGAGCTGACGGATTTTCTTGAATGCTCTATGTTTTCATTTATTGCCTTGATTGCGGCGAAACTCTCCTCCATGGAAGATGAAGTCTCATCTATGAATGAGGCAAATGATGCAGTGTTTTCAGCTACTTCTTTTACGGACGCCTTCATCTCAAGGAGTGTTGTTAATGTCCCTTCTGCTGATTCATGCAGATGTTTAACAGTCTCGGTAATCTCTCCGGTGGTAGTGTTTATCTCAAGGACAGAGATGGTTATCTCAGCTGAGTCAACAACCTGCTTTTCCGACCCCTCTGTTAATTTGTTCATGCCTGTAACAAAGCCGCTTACAGAAAGCTTCACTTTTTTTAGAGAATCTCTGACCTGATGTATTAATCCTACAAGCCCTTTCCGCATGGCCTCTATGGCGCTTACAAGTTTGCCCATCTCATCCTTTGACGGTGTTGTCACTGTCCGGGTTAGGTCTCCCTTGGAAATCTCTGTCGTAACTGAAAGGATGGCCTCAATAGGTTTTACAACCTTTCTCCTCATGCTGAAAGGAATTACGATGAGGAGTCCTGCTATAACAAGCGCTCCCATGGTTGCGGTCCTTGCTAACATCGAAGATATCTTTGCCTCTGTTGTTGCAAGCGATGTCTTAATCATCACGGCCCCGAGATAAAGGGAGTCTTTCCCGTGGCATGTCTGGCACCTTTCGGTGTTGTGCAAAAGCCCGAGGTGTGTAAGCGCCTTTTTGCCTCCTGCCTCCTCGTAAAGGTTAAGCCGCTGTCCTTTTATAAGGCGGTTTATCATGTCAGGCTCAAGCACCTTGGCGCGCGTTTTATCATACGCTCTTGTGCCGTCCATGTTTACAACCTCAAGGGTTTTCACCTCAGCAATCTGCCTGAAGTCATTAAGTAGGGTGTTGGCAATATCAGTCTTTCCTTCAAGCATTACAGTCTCTATGGATTTGAAAACCGCCTCTGTAAAAAGATCCCAGCGTTTTTCATTGAGGGCATAAACGTCTTTTCTTGCGTTGTAAGATTCAATGACCAGAAAAGGACCGGCCACGATAATAAGCGTGAGGAAAACGATGAATGATATCTTCCACCCCAATTTTTGCGTTAAAGACTGCATTGTAATTTTCATTTTAAATAGCCCCCTTCTTAAGATTTAGGCCGATGGCTCGTAGAGCTAAACGGATTTTATATTATCTCTCATCAACTTGGGATACCGGCAAATTATAAGTGAACATGAATTACAAAATATGTAAACAGTCATATTTAAAATATTATAAAGCCTTTATATGTACTTGTAAATATAGCAGAATATAAAAATAATATGCAACAAAACTTATTACCCAAGAGTTAATCAAAGATTTGGAATAGATTAGGCGTTAAAACAATCCCTGTGACAGAAGCTGTCGGGACAGTGCTGGCGCCGGCGATATTGTTTATGGCTTGGCAGTGCTTCCCGGCGCAATGTTTTTAGCGGCATATCTTGAAAGAGTTAAGAGTTCTAAAATAAAATTCAAGATTCAAGATTTAAGAATTTTGTCCCGAATAAATCGGGATGAATATTGAATTCTCACGAAGTGAGAGTTAAGAGTTCAGAAGGCAGCATGTGCTTTTTTTTGCTGTTACACTCCTTGCAGGAAGGGACCATATTCCCCTTTGTTGATTTTCCTCCGCGGACAATGGGGAAGATGTGGTCCATTGTAAGTTCTTTAGGGCTGAATTTTTTGTTGCAGTAATAACATCTGCCTTCCGAACATTTTCTTTTCCACCACTGGGATTTTCTGAGTTCACGGGCTTTTGCCCGTTCCCTCTTAATCTCCTCCTCTGTCACGCAAGAAATAAAAAATTCCATTTCAGTACGAGAACCACAAGACAGGCATTGTTGCAGGGAAATCTTTTAGGAGGCCAACCCATGTTAAGACAAGACAAAGCAAGGGGATAGTCTTTTTTATCCAGAAGCCCTGCCCCTCTTTATCTCCTCTTCTCTGAAGAATTTTTTGTATAGCACTTCCCACTCAGGACTCCCCTCGGATAATTTTCTTGAAAAGGATTGGAGCTTTTTTCTCACGACTGAATCTATATCTTCGCCTATCTTTAATTCATTAACGACGATGCGTTTAATCTCGCGCCTTATTTTTCCTTCTTCATCGTTAAGATCAATTAAATTTCTGTCTATAAGTCCCTTGAGAAGCACATGTGTAAGGTGTGTTATCTTTTCCTCAGAAAGCATCATAGAATGAGATTTCTCTCTTTCACGATCTTTTGTTTGGTCAGCTCAAAGAGTTTCCTGTAGTCAACCTTGCCGCGCTCTATCTCCGAGTTATGCTTCCTGAGCATTTCTCTTACCTCTTCGTTAATCCTGTCTTCTGCCAGAAGCTCATCCATAATGAGTTCCTCTGTGTTGGATAGTAACTGCTCTATCGGGATGCGCGGAGTGATAAGCTGTTTTGAAATAATGCTGTCTACGACCTTTTTAGTTATTAGAGACACCCATGTTTTGGGGATTCTCATGCCCTATTTTTCCACGAACGAAAGAAGCGCTATATTCCGGGCTCTTTTTATGGCCTCAGTCAGGCTTCTCTGATGTTTTGCGCATGCCCCTGTCATCCGCCGCGGAAGAATTTTGCCCTTGTCTGTGAGGTAATACCTCATAATCCTGGTATCTTTGTAGTCTATGAACTCTGCTTTTTCCGAGCAGAATCTGCAGAATTTTTTCCTTTGCATTCTTCTCTGCTGCAAAATTTTCTCCTTTCTATATACTATGTTAAAACGGTTCTAAGTCTGTTGTTTCTTCAGGCGGAGCAATATCCTCGGCGCTGTCTGCGGCTCGTGGAGCGGACTCTCCTGTCTCTCCGGCGCCGGGTTTCTTTGACAGAAATCTGACTGAACTTGCAACGACCTCCATCCTGCTATGCCTCTGCCCATCCTTCTCCCAGCTTCTTTCCTGGAGCCTTCCTTCAACAAGCACAGATCTGCCTTTGCTAAGGTACTGACCCGCGCTTTCAGCCTGCTTGCCGAATACAACTACACCAATGAAGAGAGTCTCATCTTTGAGTTCGCCTTGCTGTTTTATTTTTGAGTTGACAGCGATTCTGAATGATGCGACTGCTGTGCCCTGCGGCGTATATCTGAGTTCAGGGTCTTTTGTTAGATTTCCTATTAATATTATTTTATTGAACACGGGCTATGCCTCGCTTTTTTGCTCTGTTTTTTCATCCCGAGCATCTCGGGACGCAGTTACTTCCACAGAAGATGACTTCAATGCTGTCTCTGCCTGTTTCTTTTCCAGTTTAATGACCATGTATTTCACTACAGGGTCAAAGACTTTATAATAGTCTTCAAGCTTTTTTATTGCTGCTGAGGGCGACTTAAAGACAAGGAGAAGATAAAAGCCTTTTTTCTGCTTCTTAATTTCATAGGCGAGTTTCCTTCTGCCCCACACGTCAGTCTTTAAGATCTCTCCGCCGGAATTTGTTATGAGGTCTTTTATCTTGCCTGATGCTGTCTCAATCTCTTCGTCGCCGAGAGACGCATTTAGGATTACGATGTTTTCATAGATGTTCATAAGAACACCCCCTTATGGATTTATAGCCCTGTCCTCTAAGGAAGAGCACCGATAATATCGGTGTTATTTATACCACAGAAGATAAAATAAAATCAACCAGTTCTGTTCTTTAAGGAGGCTGTGTCTGTCTTTCGGCAATATTAAACTACCTTTTATCCACCAATACTCTTTTGGCAGGCATGGGTGTTGAAAAAACCTTACGGCAGCACCTTAGTAAGAACATTTGTGATAATGATGAAGGGCTCATGTTTGAATCCTAAGCGTTTTAGATATCACAACTAATAAAATCTTGCTGCGTTGTAAGGATTTTGAGACACATATGCCTGCCGCAGAAAACCGCGAAATGTAACCGGAGTGCGATTCTCTAATTTGAATTCAAGAGTTCCCTGAGTTCTTTTCCCACCTTGAAATGAAGAACTTTTTTTGCAGGGACATTAACACTTTCGCCTGTCTTGGGGTTTCTCGCCTTTCTCGGGTTCCTTGTCTTTAGCCTGAAATTTCCGAAGCCCCTTATCTCTATCTTTTCTCCCTTCTGAAGCGCTTTTTTTATACTGTCAAAAACCGTTTCCATTACTATCTCTGTCTGTTTCCTTGTAAGTCCTTCAACTTTTTCAGATACTTTAAGTTTTTCAGCTACTTTGTCTACAAGAACTGATCTTGTCATAAAACCTCCATTGCATGTGTAGAAGACTTAAATAACAGCCGCTAACTGGCATATAATAGATTGCAGGATATTATAAAATCAAGCCTTTTTCTTCCTGTTGTTTTCTGCCCATACCTCTATTGCGAGTTCAGGACACATCTGGGCGCATAACGCACATCCGGTGCATTTTCCCATGTGTTCAGGATGAGCAGTGAAATATCCCATTTTATTGAATTGTTTTTCGATTACTATAACTCCTTTAGGACAGGACATCACACAGTATTTACAGCCTTTGCACAATTGTTTGTCTATTACGATTTTCCCTTTCATGCGCTCCTTCCGCCTAAGGTGGACCTTTCAAGCAGTTCGTCGGCGTGTTTTAAAGATACATCAGTTATCTTCCCGCTTAACATGCGCGCTATCTCAGCTATGCGTTCATCAGGAGTAAGCTCCTTTATTTTCACGGAAGTGCTGTCTTTTGTCTGAGATTTTTCTGTCATTATATGAAAATCCGCTGCTGATGCTATCTGAGGGAGGTGAGTTGTGCATATAACCTGATGAGCCTTTGAAAGCCTTTTTAATTTTATGCTGACACTTTCAGCTGTTTTCCCTCCTATGCCGGCGTCAACCTCGTCAAATATAAGCACAGGGATGCTGTCAACATCAGCCAGTATATTCTTTAGCGCAAGCATTATCCTTGAGAGTTCTCCGCCTGAGGCAACCTTTGCCAGAGGTTTAAGAGGCTCTCCCGGGTTTGCTGAAAAAAGGAATTCAATTACATCAATGCCTGTGGAAGAAAGCGGAGATTGCCTGACGTCAACCCTGAATCCGGCCTTTTCAAATGCAAGCTCTTTCAATATCTTTTCTACTGCCTTGCTTATGTCTTTTGCTGTCTGTTTTCTTTTTTCTGACAGATGTGCTGCTGCATTCATGAGTTCTTCTTCTTTTTCTCTGAGCCGGCATTCAAGCATATCAATTTTCTCATCAGAATGTTTTAGGGTTGAGAGTTCTTTTTCAGCCTCATCCCTGTATCTAATTATTGAGTCAGCGCCGTCTCCATATTTTTTCTCAAGTTTTTTTATGGTTTCAAGCCTTTCCTCTATGCTTTCAAGCCGCTTTGGGTCAAGGTCGTATTTTTCCTTGAACCCTCTCAATGAGACAGCGCTGTCTTCAAGCAGAGGCTTTGCTGACTCAAGGAGGCCAAGAGTCTCATTAATGCTCGGGTCTATCGCAGCCATCTCCCTGAGTTTTGAGATGACGGATGAGAGCTTCTCTGTGCATGCGCCTTCTGATGCGTAGAGCATTGTATACGCTGTCTCTACAAGTTCATTCAGTTTATTCAGATTTGAAAGGATAACCCTCTCTTCTTCCAGCGCTTCCTTTTCTCCTTTTTTAAGCGAAGCAGAGTCTATTTCATTTATCTGGAAGCTCAGAAGGTCAATCCTCTGCATTCTTTCCTTCACATTTTCCTTAAGTTTGCCGAGTTCTTTTTTGAGCGACTGAACTTCATGAAACACTGCCTCAACCTCTGCCCTTTTGTCATGGAGTTTGCCGTAAAAATCCAGAAGGGTTCTCTGGTTATCCGTTGAAAGGAGGCTTTGGTGTTCATGCTGGCCGTGCATGTCAACGAGGGTTTTGCCTATAGCGGATAGACTCTGGATGTTAACAAGCGAATCGTTTATATATGCCCTGCTCTTCCCTGAAGATGAGATATTTCGCCTTATTACAATCCCGTCTTCGGAGATAATGCCCATTTCCCTAAGCATCGGATGGCCTGACACCTCAAAGAACGCCTCAACAGACGCTTCATCCTTCCCGCTTTTAATCATCCCGGTCTGAGCCCTTTCTCCAAGCGCAAGGCCGAGGGCGTCAACAATGATTGACTTTCCCGCGCCTGTCTCTCCTGTTAAGACATTCAGGCCGGTTTCGAATCTTATTTTAAGGTCATCAATTATAGCGAGGTTTTTTATCCTGAGTTCTTTAAGCATTGAATGGAGATAGCGCTATCTTTGTTTCACTTTTTAAGGATATTTCTTAGCTCCCTTGCATTCTTCGGAGCATAACCACAGGCTTCATTATTAAAATACAGGAAAACGTCTTTGCCGTCTTTCAGGAATTTATTTATTGCCTTTGCATCTGCCCTAAGCTGTT
>JAZDJF010000129.1:0-2168 GCA_043804165.1 Nitrospirota bacterium | reverse complement strand
TGTATGACTGGTGCCCTACGTCCCATACAATCTTGTCAACAGGGGAATTGAATACATAATGAAGCGCCAAGGTCAGCTCTATAGTTCCGAGGTTTGATGCGAGATGTCCGCCGTTAATTGATATGCGTTCTACTATTATTTCCCTCAGTTCTTCGGAGAGATTGTTCAGCTCCTCAACTGGCAGGGTCTTCAGGTCATCAGGGGATTTTATTTTTTTTATGAGTTTCAACTTCTTCTCTCAAGCATGTATCTGGCAATCTCTCTTAAAGGCTCTGCCTTAGCTGAGAAGTCTTTAATGGAAAAGACTGCCTCTGCTATCAGCTCTTCCGCCTTTTTTCTGGAAGATTCAAGACCGTATATTGATGGATAAGTCATCTTCTTTTTCCTTACATCAGAGCCCGTGGGCTTGCCGAGTTCATCCGTGCTGCCCTCTATATCAAGTATATCATCTATAACCTGAAAGGCAAGCCCGATGTTTTCTCCATATCTTGTGATTGCATTAAGGGAAGGCTTGCTGCAATTTGCAAGGATTGCGCCTGCCCTTAAAGAGCCTGATATCAGCGCTCCTGTTTTATGCCTGTGAATAAAAGAGAGCGTCTCTTTGTCAGGCTCTGCATTCTCCGAGAGAAGATCCTGTGCCTGGCCCCCGACCATTCCATGAATGCCTGCTGTAAAGGCGATCTCTTTTATTGCCCTTATTAATGCCGTGTTTTTGATGTTTTTGTTTGAGAGCGAATTCGCCATTATATAAAACGCCTCTGTAAGAAGTCCGTCTCCTGCAAGTATTGCCATGCCCTCTCCAAAGACCTTGTGGTTTGTCGGCTTGCCGCGCCTTAAATCATCATTGTCCATTGCAGGAAGGTCATCGTGTATCAATGAATATGTATGAATGAGTTCTATTGAGGATGCAAAAGCAAGTATGTCCTCAGAATCTCCATCGCACGCCTCATGCGCTGCAAGGCAGAGTAGTGGCCTTATCCTTTTCCCGCCTGCAGATAGGGAATAAGTGATGGAGTCTTTTAAGACTGGCGGAATAAAATTCGGAGAAAAGTATTCTTTAAGAAATAAATCTATAAGTTCCTTTTTCTCTTTGAGATAGGTCTTTATGTCCATAGGTTATTATAATATTTTCCTTTTAGAGTTTTGCTATTGCGTTTACTTTATCTTCAATATCTGATTTTGTCGCCATGACGAACTTGTATTTCTCATTAATACTGCCCCATATATTCCCAATCTTTTCTTTGTACTCTCGGTCTGCAAGATGTTCGCCTTTATATTCAACAGCTATAATACAGCCAGTCTTCGTTTCAAGAATAAAATCAGGATTAAATGAGTGGGGCAGATAACCCTGAATGTAAAAGCCATCCCTGTCTGAATTCCTGAACCACCATCTGATATTGGGCAGATCATCAATAGCTTTAGCCAGACGGTATTCTTCATTATTCAGCCTTCCGACCCTTTCGTAAAAGTCTCCGGTCTTTGAATGCGCTATGAGGTGCACTATAACCTCGCTGTCAGATGTTGACTGAAATATTGCGCCTTCTTTTTCAAGTTCTTCTCTTATCTCCGCGGCATTCACGAGGTTGCCGTTGTGAGCTATGGCCAATGGCCCCAAGGCAAAATTTGCCAGTATCGGCTGGACGTTTTTAAGAATACTGCTGCCTGCTGTTGAATAACGGTTATGGCCTATTGCGATATGACCGGGGAGTTTTTTCAGGCGCTTTTCTCTGAAGATATCAGCAACAAGCCCCATTGATTTATCAAGATGAAGATGCCTGCCGTCAGATGAACAGATGCCGGCGCCTTCCTGCCCCCTGTGCTGGAGCGCATATAATCCGAGATATGCAAGATTGGATGCCTCGGAATGTCCGTAAACACCGAAGACTCCGCATTCCTCGTGTATATCGTGAAACTTCATTCTTTATCTTAGCATATATTGAGCCTTGGGATGTGGATAGAGAGGTGTAATCCAAGAGTGATTGATGAGCTTTAGAATCTGGCGGAGGGCACGTCTACGACTCGTAGAGACTGGCGGAGGGGGTGAGAGGCGAATATTATTTAATTTGCCTCTGTATATTTTTAAAAGTCTCCCTAAACTTTTTACCTTCTGAAGTCTTGTCAAACTCTGCAAGCCATTTTTTAACATACGAAGCGTCACAGTCAGGATT
>JAZDJF010000128.1:0-2151 GCA_043804165.1 Nitrospirota bacterium | reverse complement strand
AAGCTCAAGATGAGCAATTGCCTCCTCATGGTTCTTGCTCATATAGAGGAATTTCGGGTTGGGCGTCAGACCAAACGGCTCTTCCCTGAAGCCGAAGAACTTATTGCATATCAACCCTGCCCCTCCTTCTTTTTTTCTTCCTTTTCTTCCTCTGTCTTTTCTTTGATAGTTACATCCCTTGCAAAGTCAGGACACCTGAGATCTTTGCCTGAGACTGAAAATTTTTTCTGGCATGTTTCCCGCCATGCGCAGACTGCACATATATCCATCTGTCCTCCTGCAATTTTATAAGGCTGGATATAGCACCCTCGCTCATTCTCGGCCTTGCGGCCTCCGAGGGCTTTTGCCTCTTTATGATAATATTTACTGTCGGAATATCGGCAAAAGAATCCGCTCAAATGCTATATCCTGCCTTATGCCATATCTATGTTCTGAAATGCCAGCTTAACACCTTTTCTATGTTACCTGCAACGCTGTCTTTAGAGTTTATTATAAAGGTTTTATTCCATATCTGGAAGAGTTCTTTTTCAACCCTCGCAACAGGAGGTGGAGAGGGGAACCTTTTCTTCAGTTCTTCCTCAAACATCGGCACAATCTTATCTTTCATCCTCAGCTCCGTGTCCATAAAAAATACTGAAATCTCAGGGGAAAGGTCAAATGTCCTGTCAAGAAAAGCGGCAATCTCGCTGTTATAAATCTGCTTTGGAGGAGAAGATTTCACCTCCATATACAGGATTGACCCGTCAATCTTTGCAATGACGTCATAATCGCCGCCGACCCTCGGCCTTTTGAATTTTACTCCCCATGCTGCCTCAGCGGCAAATTCTCTTCTGAAGATTTCGCAAAGGAACCATTCAAGTGTCTCGCCAAAACTCTTTATCGGCCTTTTTATCAGCCTGAAACCATCGCCTGCCGGTTCAATCACCTTCACAGAAAGAAGAAAATCAATATAGGCATCCGTCACATCGGATGTCGCATATCTTGTGACCTGCTCTTTCGTAAAATATTCCTGATGCTTTATCACATCTCTGATAAAAAGGCGGAAAGAATATTTTTTCAGCATTTCATAGAAATCATCAAGGAATCTCTTTGCAGGAAGCACAAGGTCTTCTGAGGGTTCTTTTTTGTATATTCGAAATCCGCGGCGTTTGAGAAGCGCCTCAAGCGCCGGCGTAAGTTCGGAAAGTGTCTTCCTCAGCCTTTTTATCTCAGCCTGCAATAACTGGCTCTTATTGTTGTCTTTATCTTCAGCCATAAAAATTTAAAACCTAAACTGAGCAATTCTTTTTTTGTCATTCTGGCTTGTCCAGAATCTTTCCTTGTTTTAAGAAGGATTCCCGACAAGCGGGAATGACACTTGTTAGGTGATTACATTTTCTCAAAATACACTGATAAATAAGGTCTTTACTAAAAAATCGCTCAACTTTAAATTAGAGCGCTATTTATCAGCTATAATTTTGAGTGTTACTCTTCTGTGGCGTGGGCCGTCAAACTCGCAGAAGTAAACTGCCTGCCATGTGCCGAGAACGAGCCTGCCCTCGTCAATAATAACAAGCTGTGATGTCCCGATAATGCTCG
The DNA here is from genome assembly GCA_043804165.1 of Nitrospirota bacterium. Classification (GTDB taxonomy): domain Bacteria; phylum Nitrospirota; class Thermodesulfovibrionia; order Thermodesulfovibrionales; family UBA1546; genus UBA1546. The sequence continues at coordinate 573 of JAZDJF010000128.1, read as the reverse complement.
ATTTTATATGCGCATCGGCGTTTCCTTCCCTGTGGGAGTAATTCATCTCCTGCGGGACAAGTCTGGTCAATGCGTTCTGTATGTCGCGGTGTACTGAGGGGTCTGCGCCTTCATTTATTGTTACCGCTGCTGTTGTATGAGGCACATAGACATAGCATATTCCGCTCAGAATTCCTACCTCTTTAATGACTTCATTAATCTTTTCGGTTATGTCTATAAATTCGCTTCTCTGGCTGCTTCTTACATTTATATATCTAAGCACCTATCCTCCATCTATGATGCATGATACAAGATTCATGATGCATGATGTCAGAACTTCATAACCTGTATCCTGCATCGTAATCTTTTGTTTTTACGTCTGTTATAATTATACCTGAAACATTAGCACAAAAAACTATGGTAAATTACCACAAAACATGGCGTCTTATCAAATCGGGTCCGGGCAGCGCATCCTACAACATGGCGCTGGATGAGGCAATTGCTATTTCTGTCAGAAAAGGCAGTTCGCCGCCTGCACTGAGGCTGTATTCTTGGGACAGGCCATCCGTAACTCTTGGCTGCTTCCAGAAAATC
>JAZDJF010000127.1:0-5752 GCA_043804165.1 Nitrospirota bacterium | reverse complement strand
GTTTTTGCTGACATCAACAACCCACGCCTTATCAGCTTCGGGCATGAACGCACGAACTGTTATTGCCTTTTTGCCTTCAGTTCTTACTTCATGCATCCCAAGCGCATGAAATGGATCCCAATGCTCCGCCTTAATAATCAGCTTGATATGTTCTTTAAGCGTCATTTCTTACTGCCAGCAGTTCCCCATCTCTTATAAATCTCATGTTCCACTTCGACAGCGTCAAGGATTTTGCCTGCGATGAAACCAACCATATCCTCAATCTTTTTGGGTTTGTGATAAAAGGCTAAAACAGGAGGCGCAATCTTCACACCGATTCTTGCAAGTTTGAGCATGTTCTCAAGATGTATTGCGCTGAACGGCATTTCCCTCGGCGAAAGAAGCAATGTCCTTCCTTCTTTTATCGTCACATCAGCAGCCCGCTCTGTGAGGTTATTTGCATAACCATTCGCAATGCCTGAAAGCGTCTTCATGGAACATGGCACAACGAGCATCCCGTCTGTTTTAAATGAACCGCTTGAAATGGGAGCGGCAAGGTTGTATTCGCTGTGGTAGTGGATTTGTTTTGAGTTGAAATGCTTTCTTATTTTTCTCTCAGTCTCAGTGCTTGTCTTTCCGCTAAAATCAATTCCGGTTTCATCTTTGATTATTGAGAAAGACTGTGAAGAAATGACCAGATGTATCTCGGAATGTTTTATCAGTTCCTTAAGAACCCGTATTCCGATTATGGAACCGCTTGCACCGCTTATGGCAAAAACATATTTCTTCATAGACTATTTCTTGATTTTTTCAAGAACCTTCTGCGCATCTTCCCAGACAAGCCATTTGTCCTTCGGATTTCTCAAGAGATACGACGGATGAAATGTCGGCATCAGCGGAATATTTTCAAAGTGATAGAATTTCCCCCTCAGTTTGCCTATCGGAATCTTCAGCCCGATAAGCGTTTGCGTAGATATGCGGCCAAGCGAAACTATAACCTTTGGAGAGATTATCTCTGCCTGTTTTTTTATGAACGGCGAACAGGCATTAATCTCATCTTCCTCGGGGTCTCTGTTGAAAGGAGGCCTGCATTTCACGATATTGCCGATGTAGACATCCTCTCTCTTAAATCCCATCTTCTCTATCAGTTTTGTAAGCAACTGTCCTGCCTTGCCCACAAAAGGCCGCCCCTGAATGTCTTCGTCTTCGCCGGGTCCTTCGCCAATGAATATTATTTTTGCATCTACGCTGCCTTCCCCAAAGACAATGTTCTTTCTCCCCTTTGAGAGCTTGCACCTCTGACAATCACCGATTTCATCTCTTAACTCTTTAAGAGTGGTCTTCTTTTCAAGTGACGAGTTTTTGTTTTTTTTGTCTTTTAACTCGTTACTCGTTACTAACAACTCGTCACTGCAGTTAAAGGGTATTCTCTCAATCCCCATCGCCTGATAAAACTCAAGGATGGTCTTTATATTTTCTGCTATATTCACCATGTTCTACTACGACTCGTAAGCAGGATATTATATTTGAGCGGATTTTTTTGACGATATTCCATAAGATTACATACAAAAAAATAATGAGGCAAAAACCTCGGCGGTCGCCCGAGGCGACCGAGAATGAGCGAAAATATGATGTCCTGCTTGCCCTTGAGGCTCACCTCTCTCCCCATTTAAGCTTTGTTCTTAATATCTGAAAGTAATCTCTCTCAAACGGGATAACAAGCCTTGTCTTAAACGGCGACTTCTTGATTTCCACAACGTCATCCTTCATGAGAGAAAATCCAACCTGACCGTCAAGCGTGAGAAACACATCCTCGCTAACAGACTTAAGTATTATTTCTATAAGCACATCATCCGGAAGCACGGTGGGCCTGTTTGTCAGCGTATGCGGGCATATAGGCGTAAGCGCTATACAGTCAAGCGTTGGATAAAGCACAGGGCCGCCTGCTGATAATGAGTATGCTGTTGAACCTGTCGGAGTTGATACTATAAGCCCGTCCGCCTTAAAGATGGTTACATAGGTCTTATTAATATATGTTTCAAGGTCTATAATCCTTGCAAGTGCGCCTTTATTTATAACTACATCATTCAGCACAGTATATTCAGCAATCTTTTCACCATGCCTGTGTATGCGCGCGGTGAGCATCAGCCTGTCTTCAATTGAATATTCGCCTGAGAGTGTTTTGTCCATTGCATTGCACACTTCCTCTTTCTGAACTTCCGTGATGAAACCAAGCCCTCCGAGATTGACTCCGAGTATGGGAACGCCTTTTTCGCAGACAAGCCGTGCAACATTGAGCATCGTCCCGTCGCCGCCAAGAACAACAATCATATCAACAAGGGAAGGCATCTCAGAGCGTGGATAGCCCTTCATCTTAAGCAAAGAGGCTGTTTCTGTATCCAGAAAAACCTCAAGCCCTTTATTGTTCAGCCACGGCAGGAAATCTTTCAGTATCTCTATAGGCTCAGATCTTCCCGCTTTAGCTACGATTCCAATCTTTTTCATCTATTCCCTCAATCGTAATGTCCCTTGCTTCTTTACCTATAATAGCAAATTTTACCATTATAAAATCATCCTGTATTTCTCCGAGGCGTTCAGCCCATTCAATAACAGTAATGCCGTCGCTGTAAATATAATCCCATATCCCTGTTTCATCAATATCAGCGTTTTTTTCAATCCTGTAAAGGTCTATGTGATAAAGCGGGATTTCGCTGTCATATTCCGCAATTATCGTAAAACTTGCGCTTGTAATATCCCTGTCTGAAATGCCCAGCGCCTGCGCAATGCCTTTAACAAATGTTGTCTTGCCTGCGCCGAGTTCGCCATAGAGGCAGACAACACTATGAGGCTTCAGCAAATTCCCGAGCCTGAAGCCTATCATCTGCGTCTCTCCCGAATTTCTGCTTAAAAACTTCATTCCGTATTCAACCTCTTATAATATTAGCCCATATCACTCACAAATTAAATCTAAAAAGTAAATAATAGGCAGGGGCGGCTTGAGCGGCATCAGAGATTTTTCGGTAACAGTTCTTAACGAAATGAAGCGGCAATATCCTCGACTGTCTGAGCCCAAAGGGCGAGTTTCGAGGATATAGCGTAATGAGGGTTAGAACTGTCGAAAAATATCGTAGCAAGCGAAAGCCTGTCCTGCCTATTAAAAAAGAATCCCTATAAACCCTCCCTGTCTTCCGGTAGTCCCCTTTGCATACCTGTATGAATAGTATTTGTCAGGATGACAGTATGTACACTCTTCAGATACCCATATATTTTTTTCGTGAATCCCCGCAGATACCGCCTGATATTTGTTAGCTGATGCAAGATCAAGGCAATATAATCTCCCCTTTCCCCCCTTTGCTAAAGGGGGGAAAGGGGAGATTATGATATTCGCCATTGCCTGTTGCCTTTTCAACAGACTCAAGGACATTATACCCTACATGGTAACAGCACCACCTTATGCTCGGGCCCATGGCTATCTTAATGTCATCAGGGAAAGAACTGAACCTCTCACGCATTGTTTCTATTGTCTTTTTAAGTATTGAAGCTGCCGTTCCCCGCCATCCCGCATGAACAACCCCGATTACATCTCTCTTTGCGTCATACAGAAGCACAGGCACGCAGTCTGCAACCTGAACACCAAGCAGAATACCTTTATTGCTGGTTATCACAGCGTCTGCAATTCTTGGGCTTAAATCTGAATCCAGCACAAGCACTTTGTCTGTATGTTTCTGTATCGGCAGATAAATCTTTTGCTTATCAATAGATGCAGCTCCGGATATTTTTTCAGGGTCAGCGCCCGGAGATTTGCCTGTAAAAAAGGCTTTTACATGTTTTCCGAATATGCCGGGGTATATCAGCGTTTCCATAAGGGTTCAAAAAATAAATCTAAAAGAGGGATATGGTATTTGAGCGGTTTTATTTTGCCGATAGTCCATAAATCTTTAAAGATAAAGAGGCAAAATTCCTCGGTGGGCTTTAGCCCGATAATGAGCGAGAATGCTATGTCCATATTTATTGCTAATCACCAAATCGCTCCTAATGATAAAAACGCCTCTGGAATCGCATCTGTAATATCAGACGCAATCAGCGAATGCTCTCCCTTGTTTTTCGCGGCTATGTCTCCGGCAAGCCCATGCATATAAACTCCAAGGATTGACGCCTCAAGCGGGTTTAACCCCTGCCCTAAAAACCCTGAAACCATTCCTGTCAGAACATCGCCTGTTCCTGCGCTCGCCATACCTGAATTGCCTGTTGGATTGATGAATGCTCTGCCTTCCGGTTCAGCAATAACTGTCGGCACACCTTTAAGAACAAGATACGTCCCTGTCTCTTTTGCAAACGAAACAGCCGTATTAATCCTGTCATTTTCAATAATAGTTCTGAGGTTAACTTCTGACTTCTGACTTCTGACTTCTGACTTCTGTAAGAGTCTTGCCATCTCTCCCGCATGAGGCGTAAGAATTATCGGCGACCTCGCTTTCTTGAGAATCTGTTTATTGCCTTCAAGCGAATTTATGGCATCAGCATCAATAACTGCCGGAGCTGTTGAATTCAATAAAAGTTCTCTGACAAGTTTTTTAGTATCATCAGTAACAGAAATTCCCGGACCGATTGCAAGCACATCAGCCTTTTCAAAAAGAAATTCCAGAATCTTTTCCAATGCCTTTGATGAAAGCGTCCCGTCTCCTTTGTCAGGCAAAGGCAGGGTCATCTCTTCTGTAACCCTTGATTGAAAAACATCCAGCAGTGATTCCGGAATTCCTATTGTCACAAGCCCTGCGCCTGACCTGAGACATGCCTTTGCGCACATGAATGCAGCGCCTGTTTTCCCTCTTGAGCCTGCAATAACAAGCACATGCCCATAATCACCCTTATGCGAATATCTCTGCCTTTCGGGAATCAATAATGATATATCTCTTTTTCCAAGAAGCTCTGTTTTAAGTTTTTCCGAATGAAGCAGTTCCTCCGGAAAACCGATACCTTCAATAAAAAACCTTCCGGTATAATCAGCGCCCGGATAAAGCAGATGACCTCTCTTGAGAATACCGAACGTTATGGTATAATCCGCCCTGACCGCCTCGCCCATAATCTGTCCTGTATCAGATGAAATGCCTGAGGGGATGTCAACAGAGATTACAGGAGCATCCGAGGCATTGATAAACGATACAACCTCAGCTGTCTTTCCTGTGACATTTTTGCTTAAACCGGTGCCGAAAATTGCATCTACAACCAAAGCGCTATGAAGGTCTTTTTCTGTGATATAATCCCGAAACTCAATCGGCACGCCTGATTTTTTCGCTATCTTATATTGCAAAAGACAATCAGGGCTGAGCTTGTTTTCCCTTGAAAGAAGAACAATTTTTACATTCCAGCCCCATTCATGAAGATTTCTTGCGGCAACAATGCCGTCTCCGCCATTATTGCCTCCTCCTGAAAGGACAACAACTTTTCTCCTTTCATACAACTCCCTTATCTTCTCCGCAATAGCAAGCCCTGCCCTCTCCATAAGGACAGTTCCTGAGATGCCATAATTCTTTATGGTAATCCTGTCAATCTCTCTCATCTCTTCTGCTGTTACAACCTTCATTTCAATCACCTATATAACAATATAAATTAATCTAACACAGGAGGTAATGTTTTTGAGCGGTTTTATTTTGCCGATATTCCTTAAAGTCAAGATATTAAGTAATAAAGAGGCAAAATTCCTCGGAGGTCGCCACGGCGACCGAGAATGAGCGAAAAAATGTTACCTCCTGTGTATTGCATTGCTTTAATC
>JAZDJF010000126.1:0-3825 GCA_043804165.1 Nitrospirota bacterium | reverse complement strand
TTTGAACCTCTGACCTTCGGGTTATGAGCCCGACGAGCTACCGGACTGCTCCACCCCGCGATTTAGATGTGAAAGGCGAGTTGATGTATCGTAACTTATGGATGCATTTATTGTCAAATATGCAGGTGTAATAGACAGCCTCTCTGCCTATGAGCTGAAAAATATGCCCTATCAAAAACAACTCGCTTGACAAACCTTTATGCCTCTGATTTAATGATTTATCTAATCAATATTTTTGGAGGAAGAGATGATTGAGGCAAAGGTAACTTATGTGGATGGGCTTCAGTTTGTCGGCGAGGCGGCATCAGGGCATGCAATAGTTATGGATGGCGATAAGGAGGTCGGGGGAAGAAATACCGGCGCCAGACCGATGGAACTGCTTCTTATAGGGCTTGGCGGATGTTCAGGCATGGATGTTGTCTCTATACTGAAAAAGAAGAAACAGGAAATAAACGGGGTTGAGATTAAGGTTAAAGGAGAGAAGGCTGAGAACTATCCGAAGAAGTTCACTGACATAGATATAGAGTTTATAGTTAGAGGCAGAAATGTCTCTGAGGATGCAGTAAAAAAGGCTGTTGAGCTTTCGATGGGAAAATACTGCTCTGTTAAGGCGACGCTTGAAGGTTCTGCAAAAGTAACGTGGAGCTATAAGATAATAGAAGAATAAAGAACATGCCAACTGTTACTAATACGGTCGTTAGTAAGACCTCTATGTTTGTCATTGCGGCTTGCCCGCAATCCCTCTTCAGGGAAGGATTCCCGACAAGCGGGAATGACAGTGGATGTATTCTTACTTATGGTCTCCTTAGCATATGATATATTCAAGATTCTCCAGATTTATTTCCACAGTAGGTTTCATAGGGTATATGCCTTTTGCTCCGGGTACGTTCGGAACTCTGGCAGCAGTTTTCTTCATGGTTGCTCTTAAGCCGTCTGTCTTAGCGCACATAGCATTAACTGTGTTTTTTATAATCGCAGGTATTTTGTCATCCAATAAGGCAGAGAAACTTTTCGGGCAGAAGGATTCACGCCATATAGTCATTGATGAATTTGCAGGCTATATGGCATCTCTCTTATTTTTGCCTCTTAGCTGGGGCTACATAATTTCGGCGTTTGTTTTATTCCGATTCTTTGATATACTCAAACCGTCTCCGCTGAGAAGGCTTGAGGATGTTTTTAATGGCGGATTCGGGATAATGGCAGATGACATGGGCGCTGCGGTATATACGAATCTGGTATTGCAGTTATGGAGACTCCTGAATTAAAATTAGTCAGAAAATTACACGGGATTTTTAAGTCAAAAAATCTTAGGCTTTCTCTTGCTGAGTCGTGCACTGCCGGTTTTATAAGTTCTCTGATTGTCCATCTGCCTGGCGCATCAGATTTTTTTGATTCGGCAGTTGTATGTTACTCGCCAGAATCAAAAGAAAGACTTTTAGCCGTCAAAAAATCAATTTTAAAGAGATACGGAGCTGTCAGTAAGCAGACAGCTAAGGCAATGGCAGAGAGTGTGAGGCTTAAGACAAAAACTGATTTTGCACTATCAATCACAGGCAACCTTGGACCAAAACCCATAGAGGATAAAAAAACAGGATTGGTTTTTATTGCTGTATCTTTTGAGTGCGGCATTGAATCAAAAGAAATGATATTTGAAGGTTCAAGAGATGAAATAAAGCGGGCTTCTTCTATTGCCGCATTAGAGTTTCTTTATGGAGTTGTGTCTGTATGGGGTTAAGGTGTTTTATATCACTGGAATTGCCGGAGGAACTTAAGAAAAACATTTATGGTTACATAGAAAAACTGAAGGCAGCGGGGGCTGATGTAAAGTGGATTCCGCCTGAGAACCTCCACCTGACCTTAAAATTTTTGGGCAACACGCAGGAAGAACTACTGAAAGATATAAATGAAAGACTGTTTTCTCTGGCTAAATCATATGAGAGATTTTCTCTTCAGGTATCAGGCGCGGGCGCATTCCCGAATATAAAATATCCGAGGGTTATATGGCTTGGCGTGCATGATTCAGAAGAAATAATAAAACTACAGCGTGATATAGATGAATCAATGGCAGGACTTGGCTTCGAAAAAGATGACAAACAGTTCACGCCTCATCTCACAATCGGCAGGGTTAAATCCATGAGAAACAAGGATGCGCTGATAAAAGAACTTGCTACACTAAAAGAAGTGGATTTTGGTAAGATAGGGGTTAACAATATAACTATGATGAAGAGCGAACTGAAGCCGGGCGGAGCAGAACATTTTAAACTGAGTGAGATTCCTGTTGGCAGAGCAGTATAATACATCAGCTGTATTGACAAGACGCATAACAGGCGTATAATATGAGGTAAGGCTGGAGGTGAATTATAATGCATAAAGGCAAAGTCAACATAACACTTGACAGGGATTTAATAGAATATGTAAAGACTTACGCAGAAGAGCAGCGAACAACCATATCAGAGATTTTTACACAGTTTGTATTGAACCTGAAACGTACTAAGGACAAAGAACCCACAGAAGTAATTCTTACCGACCCGGATTTCAAAGAGAGTCTTTTAGATATGATTTCAAGGATTAGAAACGGCAAGGTGAAGTGGTTTAAGTATGACGAGGTCTTCTGATGGAAGCGCTGTTTAGCGATGTTTTTGTAAAATCCCTGAAAAAGCATACTTCCATAAAAAAGATAATCCAGAAGAAGGTTGACATGATAATAGAAAATCCTGTTGCTCTCGGAGAACCCTTAAAGGGCAATTTCAGAGGGTATTATAGTTGTTCTGTCAAGAAGAATTTTCTTATTATTTATTTATATTGCAAAGTTTGCAGGGCAAGAGACGATGATAAGATAGTATGTTGCCATGACTGCAAAAAATGCGCGGATGAGACGATTAAATTTGTGGATGTCGGACCACACGATAAAACATACGAGAAAAAGTCTTCGTACTGGACGTGAGAATTTCTAATGCTATAATGATTCTGATCTTGATAGAACGCAAAGGTATTGATTCAAAGATTTAATTGGAGGGGGAATAGTATTTTGGCAACATTGGAAGTGGAAGTGATAGAACGAGTAAATGGCTAAATTAAAACAAATAAAGCAGATAACTCAATTTCTATCAGCCTATCCCAAAGATGTTGTGGAGCTTGGCATAGAGGCGTGGAGAACAGGAGAGATGCCTACTGCTGAAAAACCAATATATTGATGTCATTGCGAGGAGCGATGTGAGCCAAAGCCCTGAGCATAGCGAAGGGGACGTGGCAATCTCTAATATATTGAGTTATACAAAAGCAAGATTGCTTCGCTTCGCTCGCAATGACACTTTTTCAGGGGTCTCAAATTGTGTTTCATGGAGGAAATAAGGGGAAATGTTAAAATACGCTATAGATTTTAAAAGGAGGCATGATGAGCAAGGAAATAAGCAAGGAGACGAGCAAGGATAAGATTAAGGCGCTTGAGATGGCGATTTCTCAGATAGAAAAGAGTTTTGGCAAGGGCGCGATAATGAGGCTTGGCGAAGGAGGGGTCGCTGAAGGAATTCAGGTTATACCTACAGGCTCTCTTGCGCTTGATATGGCAACCGGCATAGGAGGATACCCGAGGGGAAGGGTTGTAGAGATATACGGACCTGAGTCATCCGGCAAAACAACGCTTGCCCTTAATGCGATTGCACAGGCACAGCAGGCAGGCGGCACTGCTGCTTTTATTGATGCAGAACATGCGCTGGATACAAATTATGCAAAAAAACTCGGCGTAAAGATTGAAGACCTCCTTATATCGCAGCCTGACACAGGAGAACAGGCGCTTGAGGTTACCGAGGCGCTGGTAAGGAGCGG
>JAZDJF010000125.1:0-4022 GCA_043804165.1 Nitrospirota bacterium | reverse complement strand
TATCTCATTTGCCCTTCTGAGCTCTCTGTTTATCCTCTCAAGTTCCCTCGTCCTTTCGAGCACCTTTTCCTCAAGGCTCTCTATGAGTTCTTCAAGCTCTTTGTTTTTATCTTTGAGTTTTTCTCTTAACTGCTTTTCTTCTGTAATGTCCTTGCTGATGCCAACTGTGCCTATGATATTGCCTGCTTTATCACTGAGATGGGAGATAGTAAGGCTTATATCCACCTGAGAGCCGTCTTTTTTCAGAAGTTTTGTTTCGTAGTTATATACTGCCCCCTCTTTTTTAAGCGTCTCAAGAATCTTTTGTCTTTCTTCCTCATCCACATAAAACTCGGCTGCGTTTCTGCCTATAACCTCATCCGCCCTGTAACCCAGAATCCTTTCCCCGCCCTTTGAGAATTTAACAATCCGTCCTATGTTATCAGTCGTGGCAATCATGTCCTGTGAATCATCAAATACACCATTCAGATAAGTTAATGATTCATCCAGGTCATGTATAAGTTTGAACTTCTCTATTGCCTGTGCGGCAAGGGATGAGAAAAGCTTTATGAGATTTTTATGCCTCTCAGTAAACTCCCTCTGCTTAAAATCATACAGATAGAGAATCCCGACAATGCCGCTATCAAGAGGAAGCGGAGATGCCAGCAGCGACCTTACCCCTTCTTTTGAAATGTGCGTGCCCTCAAAGATGGGGTTTCCCTCCTCGGTGTCCTGAAACTCAAGCGCTTCTTTATGCCTGATTATGTTTTCTGTCGGGCCATCTTTTTTCGGCTTCCATCTCTTTTCGTTAAAGAACTCACGGCTCAATCCCGTATGCGCAGCCATAACCATTTCATCGCCGTCAATAAGCGCAATGCTGCCGGCAGGCGTCTCTGTGAGCTTCATGGCAGACTTTAGCACTTCATTCAAAACCCCTTTCAGATTCCTGGCTTTTATAAGAAGAATGCCGCTCTGATAGAGAACACCCATGTCATTCTTTGCAAGCTGCTGCCTCTTTACAAGGTCCAAGAGGAGTCTTGCGCTTGTGCCTTCAATAATCTCTATAGGATAAGTAGCGGCTTGTTTAATGAATTCGCTAACCTTTAGCTCATCGGTGGCATTTATCACAATCCTAGGATTCTGACTGAGGAGATCCTTCACATCATCAGCAATAAAAATACCCCATTCTTTTGCAAGTTTAAGTCCCGGGGCTTTGTTATCTTTATCAGTTATGCCGACTACCTTTACCTCTCCGTTCATATGAAATACTTCAAGGAGATAGCTTCCGCCTTTTCCTGCTCCTACTATGGCTACTTTAATCATCCCTTGCCTTCTTTCCCTCTCATCATCTCTATAAATTTTTCAAGGAGCGCTGGATCCCACTGGCCGTAGTTTTTTTCTTCCTCCATATTCTTAGTTGCCTTTTCTATAGAAACAGGCACTCTGTATGGCCTTTCTGATACCATTGCGTCAAAAGTATCCACGATTGAAAGAATCCTTGCCATAATAGGTATCTGCTCGCCTTTAAGTCTATCAGGGAATCCATCGCCATCCCATCTTTCATGGTGATGTCTTATTGTCGGCAGTATTACGCTTAGAGAATTAAGCGGCCTGCATATCTTTTCTCCTATAATTGTATGCTGATCTATCAACCTTATTTCTTCTTTTGTCAGAATGCCGTTTTTATGAAGGATATGGTCTCCTATCCCTATCTTGCCGATATCATGAATGATCCCTGCTTTCTTGATAATGACCTGTTCTTTTTCTGAAAGGCCTATGAGGGATGCAAATTCTGCTGAAAGATTTCCTACTCTTTCTGAATGACCTTTTGTATAAGGGTCTTTAGACTCTAATGCAACTGCCAGAGTAAGGATTACACTCTCTGAATGGTCAAGCTCTTCCTGAAGCTTTTTAAATTTTAGAAGTGAACGGACTTTCGTAGTAAGTTCAATAGATTTAAAAGGTTTAGTTATAAAGTCATCAGCGCCGGCTTCAATGCCTGCTATCTTGTCTTCTAATTCTGACAGTGAGGTTACAAGGATTACAGGAAAGAATCTTGCCCCGCTCTTCTCTTTCAGCCTTTTGCAAAGTTCATAACCATTCATGCCTGGCATCATTACATCAAGGATAGCCATGTCAGATGAGGACTTTTCAAGAAGCTGGAGCGCTTCATCGGCATTATGAGCGGTCACAACATTGCAGCCTTCTTTCTCAAAGATAGCCTCCATCAGTTCTAAGTGAGTTTCAAGGTCATCCACAATAAGGATAGAAGCCTTTTCCTCTGCTATCAAACATTCAGGATAAGTTGACACAATTAATTAAACCATCTGACAGAATCATTTGTCAAGAATCTGGATTGATCAACTACAGATACCTTCTGGACGCTCCTTTAGTTTCCACAAGCTCGTATCCAAATTTCTGGGGCTTTCTTCCAAAACAGGTGCCAAGGCTTTCAAACAGCGCTACTTCGCTGATATCCACTTCCCTTCTCTTTATAGCCTCTGATGTAGGGATATAAAATATCTTATTGCCTTCCACGTCAACTACTGTATTGCCTGTCTTGCCTCCAAGCAAAAGCAGGACTGACGCTGCCCCTGCCCTCTGTCCGAAATTAACGTCATAAGCAGACGACGGTCCTGAGCGCACAAGGTGTCCCGGTGTCACCTCTCTGACTTCAGGTATCTCATAAACACCCGGCGCATACATACCCACTCTCTTCATAAACTCTTTGACAGCAGGGTCTGCCTTCAGCCTTTTTTCAAGCTGCTGCTTTACATATTTCCCTGCGCCTGCAAGTTTCTTATGGCCAAAGGCATCAACTCCGGCGGATTCGTCATAGAGAAGCTCGCCGCTTGCTGTCTTGATACCCTCTGCCGCAACAATAATATATGTGCCTGCCTTAACATCGCTCCTTTCTATGCGCGCAAAGTATGTGGTCTTCATATGCCCATATACAACATCAAAATCAACAGGTATCTCAGGAAGAAGGATGCAGTCAGCCTCTGCGCCTATGCCGCCGCGCAGGGCGGGGTGTCCCACATATCTGCCAAAAACTTCCATCACAATAATCCGGTTGTGGCTCATCCCTGTTGTCTTTATGTCCCTTGTGAAAAGGGCAATCCTGTTTACCGCAGAATCTCCTCCGACACTATAGGGCTGAAGGTCAAGGTCCATGGTCTTAGGCACATGAACACAGGGAATGCCGTGAGAGGTAAGGTCAATAACAACGCTTCCTGTATCGTCACCGCCGCTTATAATCAGGGCGTCTATCTTGAATTTTTCAAGCCCTGCCTTAATCCTGTAATAAGTGTTCGGGTCTTTTATCTTGCTTATCTTTACCCTTGAATGTCCTGCCTCGGAACCTGCGAGGGATGCCTCAATGCGGCTTACCCTCTCTGCATTTAAAACTACAACATTTTCAAGGTCAACGAGGTTATAAAGTCCCGCATACCCATTAGGAATGACTACTGTTTCAATTCCATATGCGTATGCCTCCCGCGCAGCGCTCTTGATAACTGCATTTAAGCCTCCGCAGTCCCCGCCGCTTGTGATAATTCCGATTCTCTTTATATCTGCCATAAAACCCTCCCTTTATTTCGAAGAAGTTTTTTTTGAAAATTAGTGTTTATTTTAGCACAATTTATTTATTTTCCATCAACGTCTGAACCGGCTTTAACTCGTAAGGACTTCCCTGCTCAATTGCTGTAAGGACGGTGCCGCCGCCTGTAAAGAAATAATACTGGGTGTTGTCAAGAACTGAGAGATAGAGTCCCGGGCAGAGGTTTTTGAATTCCTGTAAAGTATCCCCTCCTCCGTACATCTTAATAGCAGTCCTGTTGTGGTCAATCGTGCTGTCCAGCGCTGCAGAGCCGGCAGTGAAATGTGGCGTAAATCCCATAACTGCATTAACAAATATTGTCTTTGCATTCGAGATGCTCTCATACACATCTTTATCCTCAAATGACCTTGGGTCAATGTCAAGCACATAGTTATATTTATTGCCCTCCCTGAAGTCTTTTATTGATATTGTCCTGTATTTCCCT
>JAZDJF010000124.1:0-3302 GCA_043804165.1 Nitrospirota bacterium | reverse complement strand
GCAATATCATCATTCGGAGCAGCGCCTATAATTGCGGCAAAGCCCGGCATTGTGCCGTCAACAAGCTGGATACCCAGACTCCTCTGGATAGTGTCGGTGATAAATCCGTTATATACATAACCTGTCTCGGGATCTTTAGCAGGCTCCAGACCATTTATGTATTTCAATGCAAGCAGTATCTCTTCTGCAAAGAGAGTTGCCATGCCTGAGTCCAGCGCCTCGCCAAGGTAAGGCTTCCATAAATGCTCTTCAGGCTCATCATGAAGCAGTTCCTTTGCCATGCCCAGCGCAACTTTCATATCGCCCAGTGTTTTAACAGGGAAGGCTGTCATTGCGTAAATCATAGGAAGATAAAAAGCGGTGTCAGGGAATTCAAAAGTGAAGTCTTTGCCTTTTTCTGTAGTGGTTTTTCCAAGCAGTTCTTCTGTTTGTTTTACCAGTGTATGTGCGCCTCTTATGGCTGCAGAGGCTATTAACTTGGACATCCTGACCTCCTCAAATTAAGTATATGATTCACGATACACGATTCACGATACATGATTTATAGTAAAAGACTTAAATCAGTTGTCATGCTGGCTTGTCCAGCATCGTTCTTAAAGAAAGATTCCCGACAAGCGGGAATGACAATCATGTCAACTTATTTTTAGCGTCCACTATAATATGTGTTTTTTTATCGTGCATCATGTATCTTGCATCGTGCATCCTACTTTTATGCTATTTTTGCTTTCAAAAACGCAGGTATTCCGTTTGCCTCTCTCGGCCCGACTGTCACCTTCCAGCCTTCAAGTTTGTCTTCTATAGAACCGCTTAATATCGCGACATAGCCGGGGATAATCAATTCCCTGTGTTTTACCTCATTCTCAATGCCGCTATCTTTTATAAATGCCGCTATCTTTGAAGCACTGAATTTCCCTGCCGCCCATGCGGTTAATACTGATAATCCTTCGCAGTCCATCACTGCGAGTCTGCTTGGAACCTTGCTGTTTTCTATTTCACCTGAGACTATGAAATATGTGAGTGAGAAATTCGTTGTTATCATCAGCGGGGACTCAGTGGTTGGTTCTCCTATCTTGTATATTTTCTGTTCAACCTGCATTGGCACCTGAGGATCGGTGTATATATTTTGTCTTAAAGTGAAGAGGGCGAGGTTTTTCCATTTCTCAATACTGCTAACAACTATAATTGATGCATATTTTGTGATTCCAAGAGATGCGATCAATGCCTCATGGAGGCTGTCGTCTCTCTGTGCGAAGTTAATCACAGGGTATCCAAATGGCTTGAAGTTCTTCTTTACCACTGCCCTTCTTATTAACGTATTATGCTCTATAATATCCCTTGCCTTCCTTGCTCCCGAATCTATGACTATGTCCTCAACCCCGAGGGATTTTATCTTCTCCGTAAGTGTGGAGAGTTCATCCAAACCGTTTGCAACTACTCCGAGTGTTGCCTTTTCTGCCTTTGCAATATTTGCCATAGCTTCAGCATTGCCTGAATTTGCACCATAAATAATAGGTCTTTTACCTGGAAATAGCTTTACTGCTGCCTCTGCAGAGGCAGGGTCTGTTGTTAAAAGTATGACAGGCACATCCGGTGCCTTTGATGCAATAAGTTTTGCGGCTGACTCAAACTTTCCTCTATCGCCGGATGCGTTTGTAAGCGCTATTGCGTCAATTCTGAGTTTCTGTCCGACCCTGTCTATTTCCGATGTAAGGACTTCCTCTATCTTCTTTGTTATCTCTCCCTCGGAAAGAGTGTCTTTGATTTCAACAGTGAGAGCGCATGGGTTGACAAATTTCTTGTCATGCCTGAAGAGGACTGTCTCTTCGCCTATCTTTACCGCCCTGTCGCCGGAGCCTATGGTGATAGCGCGTATCGGCGGCGCTGAAGCCTCTCCAAGTATTTTTTTTGCCTCTTCAGATACATCAGGGCACTGATCCAGCGATGCCTGTCTCTGCGCAAGCTTCATTGCAAATGCAAGGCATGTAGGATGACCGCATTTTTTGCAGTTTGTCCTTGGCAATAATTTAAATATCTCAACGCCTGATAGAGCCATATCTAAAACCTCCGTAATACGTTACGCATAACACGCGGCAAAATACTCATCACGCATTAAGCGTACGATATTTATAGCTCTTCTATTAATTTCCCCACTGTCTCAATGGCCTTTGGATGCCTCATGATTAAGAGTTCTGCGCCTGCAATGAGAAGCGCGGAAGCGGTTGCTGCCTCCCATGCAATTCCCCTCTCTTCAGCGTTACCCCATAAGGGCACATCTGATTCGGGCGCCTGCGTCTCCTTGATTTTCCATACATACATGCCTACATCTGCGAGCATTGGCGGCTGCATTGTGAGGTCATTCTGTGTAAGCGCGGCAAGCCTTATCCTCTCCATGACTGAATATGTATATTCAAGGCCATACCCCAGCGCAGAGCACATGGGATCTGTTATAAGTCTTTCCTTGTCAAAACCCATCTGGGTTATGAGTATGTTCAACTGCTTTGAAAGGTTTATGTCAAGCTCTGACATTGCAATAAGTTTATGGTTATTTGCCATTGCCGCGGCAGCTATTGTTTTATAGTTAGCTTCCTGCGCCTTGCCTAATATGCAGTTCTTGTCTTTTGCGGTCTCTGCAGCGGCGATCAGCACTGGAGCGTCTTTTTCTGAATTGTTGCTTCCAAGTATTATCAAAGGGACATTAATAGCAGAAAGCACGTCTTTAACGGTTTTTGCAGCATCTTCAGGTGAACGATTTTCCCTGTCGGGGTGGGTTCCGATAAGCCTTAAAGCTATAGCCTTTGCCTTCAGCGTATCCTGACAGAACTTTGCCCATGTAACAGGATCGCCTGAAACACTGCTGAAGGGTTTCTGAACGTTTTCAGGCCAGTCTGTTGGAGGAACGTCCTGTATTTCATATGCGATTAAAGGTTTGTTTGGGATTGTTCCTTCAAAAGGTAGAAAAGGAAGCACGTTTTCCCCTCCAAAGCTTGCTGCCCTGTCGCCTGTTCCTATTGTTACATTATAAACTTTGCCTGAATAAGTCTCTTTTGGAGCAGTAAAAGCCATTTTCTACCTCCATCTTAAAGACAGTAACGAGTTAAAAGACAATAAGAACAAGGACTCGTTACTTGTTACTTGTTACTTGTTACTTGTTACTGTAGTTATTACATTTCCAAATAAGAATGCGCATAAAGGGTTTTACCCATTATCACATCTATTGTCTTTGAGGTTTCTGTAACCTCATGAGCATCAGCTATCGCTGCTGTTAAACCCTCATACATCAGTAATCCAAAGTAGTATTTGTT
>JAZDJF010000123.1:0-2703 GCA_043804165.1 Nitrospirota bacterium | reverse complement strand
GGAAATCTTATACGCAAGCGATTCCTTTTTTAGCCTTTTGCCCTTGCAGGCATGGCAGACAGCAGCCTTTCTGTGCCTGCTCAGAAATACCCTCACATGCAGTTTATATCTTTTTGCCTCAAGCTCCTCAAAAAAATCATTTATGCCGTCAAAATCCGCTGTGCCTTTAAAGAGCTTATCTTTTTCTTCTTTTGAAAGTTCATTAAAAGGTCTTTTTATATCAATGCCCGATTTCTTAGCCCCTGCAATCATCTGTTTTTTCCACCATTTATATCCTGACCTTTCCCATATACCTATGGCGCCTTCTGAGAGGGAAAGATATTTATCCGGGATTATAAGTTCTTCATCGTAAACAAGGATATTCCCGAACCCTTTGCATTCAGGACAGGCGCCAATCGGATGATTAAAGGAGAACAGCAGCGGCGAAGGCTCAGGAAGAGATATATTGCATTCATCGCATATATTCTCTCCTGAAAACCGCAGGGTGATTTTTTCAGCATCATGCAGGATTACAACCACCACTTTTCCATTTCCCTCTTTCCATGCCATCTCTACGGAATCCGAAAGCCTCGGCTCGTCTGTTATCACAAGCCTGTCAAGGACGATATCATAACGTGAGGCGTGAGGCGTGAAGCGTGAAGCGTTTTTGCTTGGTAATGACTGACAGCTGACAGCTGACAACTCAACTACTTCTCCATCAACCCATGCCCTGTGAAAGCCCCTTTGTTTGAGGGTTTCAAGTGATTCAGCGGAATTAAAGATGATTATTGCCTTGCTGCCCGTGTATCTTTCAGTTAATTCTTTGATCACCTCAGAGGTATCCCATTTCCTTATCTCCTTTCCGCACTGCGGGCAGAACGGAGTTGATATTTTTGAATAAAGAAGCCTCAGGAGGTCATAGATTTCCGTGAGCGTTCCTACTGTTGAGCGTGAGCCCTTAACAGGATTTTTTTGCTCAAGGGCTATGGCAGGCCGTATATTGTGGATTGCATCAACATCAGGCCTGTCAAGTTTTTCAAGGAAAAGCCGCGCATAAGTTGAAAGAGATTCGATAAACCTCCACTGTCCTTCTGCAAAGATTGTGTCAAATGCAAGAGATGACTTGCCTGAGCCTGAAACTCCGGTTACTGCGATGACCTTATCGTGGGGAAGGTGGAGCGTGATATTTTTGAGGTTGTTCTGCCGCGCCCCCTCAATTATAAGCTCTCTGCCTGACATCCTGATATTTTAACACACGGGATTTAACTCAGGAAATGTACTTTATATGGGGCATGGGAGGATAAAAGGCATTGCCAGCACTACCTGTGTGAGACATTTATGATATTAAAAACACTCAAATATACTTCTCCTCAGTCCATATGTATCCGCATGTTTTGCATGACCGAGCCAGGTTTGAACAGAGGCGTTAGCTCTACAAATGTCATATCAAGGTTGATTATTCGGTTGACATTAATTGTTCGGTAGAAATGAATTGATTGAAATCCTTTGCCTTCAATCCGTCTGTTAAACTTTTGTCATTAGTCCACACAGGCATTGAAAGCTCAAGACTTAAAGCTATGAACGGCGTATCCTTTTCATCAACATCTTTGCAAAGATTATAAGCCTTTTGCCAGTTCTCTTTTGATATAGCCAGTTTGGGGATTACAACTATTTTCTCAAAGAGCATTCTAACAAATTTTCTAAAATCCTCTATGGGAAGCCGGCTCTTTTCAATAATGCGCGTCTCGTACTTCTCCAGTTCAATGAATACAATATCAGGGGTGTAAAACTCATTTGACTGTATGATGTCAATATAGAATTGCTTTCCGCTTATAATGGCTGAAAAGATAATATTAGAGTCAATAACTGCTTTCACAAAGAGATGCCTTTTTTATACTCCTGCCAGCTTTCTTTTTTAATCTCTTCCGTCTCTTTTTCATAGTCTATCTTCAAGCCTCTTATGGCAGAAGAGATGTCTTTCAACAGACCTTTTATTTTCAAAAACTTGAGGCTGCGTTCAATTTCTTCTTTTATTTTCTCTTCGCCGAGTTGCAATAATTCCTCATTGCTTACTTCCAAGACTATTCTGCCCATGTTTACACCCCCTTTATTGAAAGTATAACAAAAAATCAAAGTAAAGGTGGATTTTTCAAATGTCATTGCGAGGGCAAAGCCTGTGGCAATCCCGATGTATACCGGATTCCTCCCCCATGTACACTATTTTCGTTTTTGTCATTCCCGTGTAAACGGGAATCCAGAGTGAGCTAGTACAACCGTCCTTTTCCTCTCTTTGATATTTTAACACGGAAGATGCGGTTGAATCATTTTTATGGCAGGCATGTGAGCTGCTAAATCTTTCCGGAGATTTGCATCGTTTGGCGCAACAACATTAATATCATCCGGGAGTGGAACCATTTTTTAAATGGCATCTAACTGAGATTGAGCGGCGGCAGATGTCCTGCTAAACTTCACTTTTCTTATGTTATACTTAGTTAAATGCCAATGGCATGTGTGTGTTTTTAAAATTTGACAGAAAGATGTTGTTATGATAAATTTCAATCAGCGATTTACTAAAAAGGGGGGCAATATGAAACTTCATGTAATAATTGAACAGGATGAGAAAGGGTATTATGTAGCAGAGGTTCCTGCTCTTCCGGGTTGTCTTTCTCAAGGGAAGACTTACGAAGAAGCCATCGCCAATATCAAAGAAGCCATTGAAGGATG
>JAZDJF010000122.1:0-4689 GCA_043804165.1 Nitrospirota bacterium | reverse complement strand
TATTTTGCATATTCCACATACCTTGATTCCCTAATGACAGTAACCTTTATCTGGCCCGGATACGTCATCTCGGATTCTATCTTCTTTGCCAGGTCTTTAGACATTACCGCTGACATATCATCCGTCATATCTTCAGGCCTTACAATTATTCTGATCTCCCTGCCGGCCTGTATTGCATAACACTTCTCCACCCCTTTATATGACATTGCCATCTTTTCAAGATTCTCAAGCCGCTTCAGATATTTCTCTATGCTTTCCCTCCTGACACCAGGTCTCGCAGCAGAAAGCGCATCAGCAGCGGCAACCAGCGCCGCCTCTGCTGTTATAGGGTCGCCTTCTCCATGGTGAACAAGTATTGCATTTGTCACCTTCGGATTTTCACCGTGTTTTTTTGCAATGCTTGCCCCAATCTCCTGATGCGAACCCTCAACCTCATGGTCCACCGCCTTGCCTATATCATGTAGAAGCCCTGCCCTTTTGGCAAGCTTGACATCAATTCCGAGTTCGCCTGCCATCATGCCTGCAAGATACGCCACCTCTTTTGAATGCTGAAGCACGGGCTGTCCGTATGATGTTCTGTATTTGAGTCTGCCGAGAAGTTTTATTATCTCAGGATGTATTCCGGAAAGCCCGATATCAAAAACTGCCTTTTCTCCTTCTTCCCTGATGTTTGCATCTACTTCTTTCTTAACCTTTTCAACAATCTCCTCTATTCTCGTCGGATGTATCCTGCCGTCCGCAATAAGCCTCTCAAGTGAAATCCTCGCAATCTCTCTCCTTACAGGGTCAAAAGCCGAGAGAGTTACAAGCTCAGGAGTATCATCAACAAGAAGGTCAACGCCTGTAGCCGCCTCAAGCGCGCGGATATTCCTGCCTTCTCTTCCTATTATCCTTCCCTTCATTTCGTCATTTGGAAGACTTACTGCCAATGCTGTGGCATCTGCGACATACTCACTCGCATATCTCTGTATGGCAAAGCTTATCGTTTCCTTGGCTTTTTTCTCAGCTGTTTCTTTCACCTCATCTTCTATAGTCTTTGCAAGTTTTGCCGCCTCAAAACGAGATTCCTCTTCCACCCTCTTAAATAGTTCCGCCTTTGCCTCATCAGAACTTATTCCTGAGATTCTTTCAAGCTGAAGAGTCTGCTCCTTTAGCATCTGATTATATCGGTTGTCTTTTTCCTGTATTGCCCGCTCTTTAGAGGCGTATTCTTTTTCCCTTCTTGCAAGGTCATGTTCCTTTTTATCTATCTGGTCAAACTTGCGGTCTAATGTCTCCTCTTTCTGCCTAAGCCTTTTATCAAGCTGGTTTAACTCAGAACGCCTCTCTTTCAGATCTTTCTCTGCCTCCGCCTTAGCCTGATAGACAATGTCCTTTGCCTCAAGAGATGCCTCCTTTTTTCTGGTCTCTGCTTCTTTTTTTGCCTCTTCAAACAGTTTTATTTTTTCTTTCTCAATATCTAATTGCCGCGGCTTCAGAGAGCTTCTATATATAAAGCTCATAATTGCCCCAACCGCAACGCCGACGCCAACAGCAATTAACACCAGATATGCTGTATCAATCATTGGATACTATCCTCCTTTTCACTCTATATTTAACGCAAAAATACGGCATCAATAAATACCGCATGCGTGCTCACTTATTGGGTGCAAGTAAAACGGCTTTTGCGCAACAACAAAAATCTGTTCTTACGCGTTTCAGGCAGGAGATATGGATTCAGTGTTTCTGTTAAGGAGTAAGCGGGAATATATGCCCGGCATGTATTTTACCGGCATACTTTATTATACGGCTCAATAAGCTGAGCCAACAATCAAACCCTTTATTTATATTTTCCCTCAGAAACATAATTTCCACTATAAACGCCTGCCCGGCCTTTCTAACTAAGCGTCCCGACAAAGTCGGGACAATGTAAAATTAATAAACCCACCCTGCCGTGCAAATGAATAATCAGATCCGCCCATAAATATAGGTGGGTGTCTTGAAGGGGACTTCAGGCTTCCCCGCACTTTGATGCGGGGCATGCACACCGTCCTCCTTACTCAGACTCCCTAAAGATCTAATTTGCCGGATCAACTTTTTCATCTGTCACCAACAGGGCAGGCAGCCCTATCGCCCCTTCTGATTATCTTATGACAAAAGTATAACAAAAGCAGCGCATTTAAGCAAGAAAAAATCTTTACCCTGAGCGCTTTTAGCTTGTATTAAAAATCTTTTTTGAATAGACTATTACGATAACTAAAAATGGCTATGACAGGAACAATCTTAGCAGGCGGAGAGAACCGGAGGATCCCATTGCTGAAGGGACATATTGAGATCAATGGGGAAAAAATAATTAATTCCAGTGTCAATCTGATGAAAAACTTATTCGGAAGGGTAGTTATAAGCACAAACGCACCGGAACTTTATTTTTACTGCGGGGCGCCGATGATAGGAGACATTATCAATCAAAGGGGACCGCTCACCGGTATCTTCTCTGTCCTGTCAAACATTAAGGATGATGCGATATTCGTAGTCGCCTGTGATATGCCTTTCCTAAGCGAAAAACTAATCAGGTATATGGTTGAAAGATTTAATACAGAACACAGAACACAGAACACAATCCCCCCCACCCACCCCTCCCCCTCGAGGGGGGAGGGCAAGGGAGGGGGTGAACGTCTGGACTCTGGACTCTGGACTCTGGACTCTGAGCAGAGGTATGATGCTGTGATACCTGTATTTGAAGGAAAGCCGCAGCCTCTTTTTGGGATATATTCAAAAAATATTTTCGGCATCATTGAAGAAAGACTTAATAAAGGACTGAAGAGATTAAAAGATTTGTTGACAGAGATTAACGTCTTATATATAAAAGAGGAAGAGGTAAGACAGATAGACCCTGAAGGCAGGTCATTTCTGAATATCAATACAATGGAAGACTATGAAACCGTAATGCGTAATGTGTAAAGCGTAAAGCGTAATGAGTTAAGGAAAATACCCATTACGAATCACGCATCACTCATTACGATAAAAAAGGAGGTAATATATGTTTGGTTTAGGCATGCAAGAGCTAATCATTATACTGGTAATCGTAATTGTCCTTTTTGGAGCAAAGAGGTTGCCGGAACTCGCAGGCGGTATTGGAAAGGCTATAAAAAATTTCAAGAAATCCATGTCAGAGCCTGACGAGATAGACGTCACACCAAAAAAACCAATTGAAGAAGACAAAGAAAAGAAAGAAAAAACAGGACAGGAAAAATGATGAGTTAGGAGTTGGGAATTTTGGAAAGAGGACCAATAGCAGAGATAGACCTCAGCGCTATCGCACATAATCTTAAAACAGTAAAAAAGATAACAGGAACCAGCACAGTAATAGCTGTTGTAAAGGCAGACGGCTACGGTCACGGCGCTGTTGAAGCTGCCCAACGGCTTATTAAAGAAGGGGCCTCTTATCTTGCGGTTGCATACACATCAGAAGCTATTGCCCTGAGGCGTGCAGGCATTAAAGCGCAGATAATTGTACTTTTTGATAAAAATAATATAGAAGACTATTTAAAATACAGCCTGATACCTGTGGTCCATGATGTTAAAACAGCGCAAAGATTCTCTAAAGAAGCAAAGGCAAGAAAACATAATGTCAATCTGCACATAAAAGTGGATACAGGCATGGGAAGGCTCGGTTTTAATATGGAAGACATAGAAAAAGAGATGAGCGCAATATGTAAAATGAATTTCATATCGGTCAAAGGGCTTATGAGCCATTTTTCCGATGCCGACCTTTATGATAGGTCATACGCCTTAATGCAGGTTGAGAGATTTAACAAAGCAAGGAACGTCCTCAGTAAAAAGGGCATCAAACAGATTCTTTGCCATATGGCTAACAGCGCCGCTGTCATGACCCTTCCTGAATCGTACTTTGATGCTGTCAGACCGGGGCTGATGCTGTATGGACATTCGCCGATACATGATACAGGATTCAAGATGCAGGATAAAAAAAATCGTGCATCATGCATCATGCCTAAAACCTGCCATGACTGTCAAGACAAAGATACTTTCCATAAGAAGATTTAAAAGAGGAACTCCTGTAAGCTATGGCAGGACATTCGTTACAGCAAGAGAAAGCCTTATAGCGGTATTGCCCGTTGGTTATGCTGATGGATATCCGAGAGTCCTGTCAAATAATGCGGATGTTATTATCAGAGGAAAACGCGCCCCCGTGGCCGGCAGGATATGCATGGACACTGCAATGGCGGACGTTACAGAGATCAGAGATGTCTCTGAAGGAGATGAGGTTATTCTGCTTGGCAGACAGAAAAACACTGCTATCACAGCATTTGAACTTGCAGAAAGGGCAGGAACAATTCCATATGAAATCCTGACCTCTCTGGGTAATAAATCACGACGGGTATACATTAATGGCTAATATTCTGCTTAAACCTGTTGAATTGTTAGGGCGTTCAGTCACGCTGTTCTGGCATGGCTTTGTGTTATTTACAGAAGAACTCGGAAAGATTATGCTTTTCCTTTGTTCTGCGATAAAACAGCTTGTGCTGCCGCCTTTTGAACTTAAAAACACATTCAAACAGGTAGTAGAGATTGGCATTAAATCCCTGCCTGTCGTGCTTATCACAGCGGCATTTACAGGCATGGTCCTTGCGCTTCAGAGCTACACAGGATTTAAGAGATTCAACGCCGAAGTAATGGTTGGAACGGTTG
>JAZDJF010000121.1:0-2797 GCA_043804165.1 Nitrospirota bacterium | reverse complement strand
ATAAAAGATACGTTTGGATATACACCCAGAGGGATGTGGCTTGCGGAAAGAGTCTGGGAGCCGCATATGCCGAAATGCATCTCAAAGGCCGGCATTGAATACCTTCCGGTGGATGATTATCATTTCAAACTTGCAGGGGTTAATGACAGAGACCTTCTGGGTTACCATGTTACAGAGGAAAACGGTTTCATGGTAAAAGTTTTTCCCGGCAGCGAGGAGCTGAGATACAGTATTCCATTCAAGGATGTTGACAATGTAATGTCATATCTTAAAGAGGTTTCTATGACTGGGGGATCTCCTCTTTTGACGCTGGCGGATGACGGAGAGAAGTTCGGCGTTTGGCCTGAAACATTCAGCCATTGTTATAAAAACGGCTGGCTTGAAAATTTTTTCTCTGCGCTGGAAAAAAATTCTGACTGGCTAAAGACTACAACCTTCAGTGAGTATCAGGAAAGATTCTATCCGGTTGGGATGGTATATCTACCGGCGGCATCTTACAGGGAGATGGGTGAATGGGCTCTGCCTCCTGATGGAGCATTGGACTATGAATATGCATTAAATGAGCTGAAAGGGTTATTTGGAGACAGGGCAAAGAGTTTTTTGAGAGGAGGCACATGGCGCTCCTTTTTTGCGAAATATCCTGAGTCAAATCATATCCATAAGAGAATGCTCCAGATAAGCAGGAAGGTGCATAAGGCATTGAAAGGGTTCAAGGGTCAAAGGGTTCAAGGGCTAAAAGTCAAAAAAACTGCGCATCACGCATTACGCATTACGCGTCACAAATTACTGCATGAACTCTGGAAAGGGCAATGCAATGACGCCTACTGGCATGGCATATTCGGAGGCATTTATCTGCCCCATCTAAGGTCTTCATTGTACAGGCACCTGCTTAACGCCGAATCAATGGCAGAAGAGGTATTAAAGGGTCAAAGGGTCAAAGAATTTATAGAGGAAGGCGACCTTGATTGTGACGGATTCAGAGATATATGCATAAGCAAGGGAGATATAACGGCATTCTTTACAGAGGATAGCGGCGCGCTTATTGAGCTTTCATCAAAAGGAAAACAGGTTAATGTGCTTGATGTCCTTACGCGCAGGCCTGAGGCATATCATTTTAGGATATCGGAAACATCGCAGAATGATTCAGGTGAACTTAAAACAATTCATGACCCCGAGCGGCTCGGGGCCAAGGAATCAGGGCTTATGGACTATCTGATATATGACAACTACAGAAGGGCATCGCTGCTTGACCATTTTTTTGATTATAATATAAGACTTGATAAACTAATGAGGTCGGAATACGATGAGAAAGGCGATTTTATAGGCAGCCCTTATCTTCTGGAACGCATCAACGCACGACAAGCCTTGAGTATCAAGCTCTCAAGGGAGGGACTTGCTTCCGGCAATAAAGTGAAGATTGATAAAAGTGTATTATTTAGAAAATCAGGAATTAGGGTTGACTATCTGATCGAAGGCAGGTATAGCGGCATATTTGCAACAGAGTTTAATCTTTCTTTTTTAGGTTCTCTATACCCCTCTATTCATGCAGGGGGGAAGGCTCTTTTTATGAAAGATAAAGGGGAGCATAGCGGTGTAAGGAGTTTTTACATTAAAGACGAATTCCTTAATATGAAACTGAAATTCTCTTTTGATGAAAAAGTAGATGTGTGGCATTATCCGATAGAGACTGTTTCTTTGTCAGAAGGGGGAGTTGAAAGATTATATCAGGGCACAGCATTTTTATTTATGAAAAAAATTGATTTTAACAGCAATAAAAGATTAGGATTTAATGTAAGTTTTGGAGAGGTGAAATGAGAAAAAATGTAGAGCGTATGGCACAGAATAAAATACGGGGGCAGGGGCTTCTTTTATCTTCTTTATTGGTTCTGTTATCTGTTATCTGTTGTCTTGTACCCTTAGCCTCTTATGCTGATGATAATCCCCTCAGTCTGATGCGTGATGATGTCCTTTCATATTTCAGGCCTCTGAAAGGCAAGGTTGTATCTGTTAATAATGGCATGGCTGTAATTAATATAGGCGAGAAATCCAATGTAAAGAAGGGGATGAGATTTATTGTATTCAGAGAAGGGTCAGTGTTTTTACATCCTGTCACAAAGGCGACTATAGGAACGCTGGAAGCAGTCATAGGAAAAGCTGAGGTTAAGGAAGTCGGCCATGATACATCGATGGCAGTTATCCTTAAGGGTGATGTCAAGGTGTCTGATAAAGTAAGGATTTCAGAAACAGGGGTTAGAATGCTTTTTTATCAGGGCAAAGATGTTGACTGGAGTCTCGGCGATTCGTATTATCGTCTCTTAAAGGAGACAGGCAGGTTTGAGATTATTGACACGGCAATTGAGACTGATAATGATTCAGAGATAATCGCTGAGGCAAAGAGGCTTAATGCTGACGTCGTTCTAATTCTGTCTGCAAAAGAGTCGGCAGGAGATACAATGCTCAAACACAGGCTGTTGTGGGCTGATAATTCTTTAAAATTTGCCGAAGATGAGGTAAGGGTCGCTGTTGCATTTATGAAAGAATTAAGGTTTGGCGAAGAATTTTTCGGGCCTCAGAAAGGCGATGTGAGAACCTTTGTAGACCTGCCTTTTGGAGTCAGGTTGATTACAGCCGGAGATATTGATGGTGATGGGAAGGCAGAGCTTTTGATGAGCACAGGCAGTGATATACGCCTGTACTCATTAGGCGCTGCCGGAGACCTCAGCAGTCTTTATGAGATTAAAGGCTCTTCCAGGGATGACCATCTCTGGCTGGATGTTTTGGATATCAACAGGGATGG
>JAZDJF010000120.1:0-2132 GCA_043804165.1 Nitrospirota bacterium | reverse complement strand
TAGCATTTGTTGTTAACATAGCGCTTAATTTGTGGATATTCTGGGGGCCGAAAACATAATCCACATGAGGGCTCTTTTTAAGTATATCCCTACCCTTCTGCTGTGCAATGCAGCCGGCAACAGCTATCTTAAGCAACGGGTTTTTGGTTTTTAATAATTTTATCCTCCCGAGTTCGCTTCTGAATTTTTGTTCTGCCTTATGCCTTATGCTGCAGGTATTAAAGATTATGAGGTCTGCATCTTCTGTATTTGCAGCCTCAGCATAGCCTCCAGCCTTCAGAATGCCGGCCATCTTCTCAGAATCATGGACATTCATCTGGCATCCGAATGTATGAATATAGACTTTTCGCGGCATCTTAAAATCTAACATGCATTGTGCGTTCGTGGCAAGATGGGAGGAGAACCCAAATCCCGATTTAGAAAATGTTCCTTTCTCATAACTCCCCTCCCCTTGTGGGAGGGGACAGAGGGGAGGGTAACCTTCCGGGTCATTTTCACCCTCACCCTAACCCTCTCCCATCAAGGGAGAGGGGACTTTAAGGAATTTCTATCTCTGTTTTAGGGGAGAAGGTAGTTTAATATTGCCGAAAGACAGGCACAGCCTCCTTGAAAGGTAAAATGATAATATCAGGCGGCTTTTTTAACGTATATCTCTTTTGCGATATCAGGATCTATTGCGATTGCCGTCTCTTCAACCTGAATAACAAGGGAAGGTTTTTTCTGCAGAAGTTTTATTACGCTTCCGGCAGTTATGCCCATAGAGCTGAGCCTGTTTAGCCTTGATGTTTCGGCTGATACTATAAAAACTATCCTTCCTTTCAGCCCAACTTCAAAGTCGATCAGCCTGACAACCATTGGTTCTATCTCTATTTTATACTTCTTGCAGCATTCGCCTCTTGGTATTGGCTTTTCATGAGGGCATTTTGGAGGATGCCCAAGAAAAGTGCAGACGCTTTCTGTCAATTCTTCGCTGAGTATATGTTCCATCTTGCATGCATCTGCTTCAACGGAGTTCACAGTAAGCTCAAAGACCTCGGTAAAGAGCTGTTCTGCAAGACGATGCCTCCGTATAAGTCCTTTTGCGAGCATACGGCCTTTTTCTGTGAATCCTACCTTATCTTCCTTAAGAATGATAAGATTGTTTTTTATCATTTCATTAACCAGCTCATCAAAATTAACATCATCGGAGCTTAATTTAAACCTGTTGAACTCTGTACGCCTCTCTTCTTCAAGCAGCCATATAAGCTCTAATGCTTCATCTATTCTTTCCTGCTCCATAATACCCCCTCTTACTACCAGTGTCAGTTTTTGGTGTCAGTGTTCAGAAAATTACTGGCACTATTCACTGATACTAAACACTCTTATTGCCTGAAAGGCAGCGCTAAATCCATTACCTTATCAAAACTTTTCCTGTGAATAGGGCAAGGCCCATAGCTGAGTAATTTTTCCATATGTTCTTTTGTACAGTATCCTTTATGCTTCTCAAAACCATATTCAGGGTAGATTTCGTGATATTGCTGCATCAGCCTGTCCCTGGTGACTTTTGCAACTATTGATGCTGCTGCGATAGAGGCGCTGACAGATTCCCCCTTTATCGGAGAAATTTGCTTAATATGCATATGGGGCAGCTTCACGGCATCTATAAGTAAAAGGTCAGGTTCTGCCGAGAGGGCTTTTATTGCCTTTTCCATTGCATGTTTTGTCGCCCTGAGAATGTTAATCTTGTCTATCTCCCCGGCGTCTACTATTCCTACGCCGACGTCAAGGCAGCAACCCAATATATCGTCAAACAGGCTTTCTCTTTCGGCTTCAGGCACTTTCTTTGAATCCCGCAGTCCCTTTATTGTTTTACCATCAGGCATGACCACGGCAGAAGCCACAACAGGACCTGCCAAGGGCCCCCTTCCTGCCTCATCTATCCCGGCAATCCTGCAAAATCCCTTTTGCCTCAGGGATTCATCATACCGGAAGATATCCATTAAGCCCCTTGTTTTACAAATTCTCTTTCTTTCTCTTTTATGCGTGTGCCCTTGCCTTTTTTACCTCTCAGGTAGTAAAGCTTAGCCCTTCTTACAGAGCCCTTTTTAATTACTTCTATCTTATCTATGTTTGGAGAATACAGCGGAAATATC
>JAZDJF010000119.1:0-6073 GCA_043804165.1 Nitrospirota bacterium | reverse complement strand
GAGCCGTATTTGTCCCACAGCCATCCGCCTGCAACACTTGCAGGAAATATGGCTAAACCTGTAAATGTGTTATATATTCCATAGCCTGTTGCCCTAAACTTTTCAGGGATTATAGTTCCGAGATATGCCTTCTGAATTCCTTCGGTGAGCCCCATGAAAACACCGTAAAGAAGAAACAGCCCCCATATATGTTTCTGCTCCGATGCATTTGCAAATCCCCAGTAGATGAACCCAAAAAGGATGAACCCCGCAAGGATTATCCTTTTTCTTCCAATCCTGTCTGACAAGATTCCGGCAGGGATTGCGGTAAGGGCATAAACAAGGTTGAAGCAGAGATAGATTATTGGTATCTGCGTTTCTTTAATTCCTGTATCTGTTGCCTTAAGTATGAGGAAAACATCACTTGAATTGCCGATTGCAAACAGGGTTGCAATTGCCACAAATGCCTTGAAGCGCCAGTCAAAATGTTTCATGGTCAGCTTCGGTCTGTCTGCATGAATGGCAACGGTCTTTTTCTTTTCCGTGATGAAAAGGATTATCAGCAATACGGCAATGACTCCGGGTATCATGGAAAGCCAGAAGACCTTGCGGTAATCGTTGGAAAACAGTCCCAGGAAGAAGAAGGCAAGCGCAGGGCCTATGACAGCGCCCATAGTATCCATTGCGCGATGAAAACCAAAGGCCCTTCCAAGGTGTGTCTTGTCAGCAGATTCAGCAATGATCGCATCTCTCGGCGCAGTGCGGACTCCCTTGCCGAACCTGTCAATGAATCTTGAACCCATTACCTGCTGCCAGCCTGTTGCGAGAGCTACAAACGGCCTGCTGAATGTAGATATCGCATAACCTGCCGCCATCAGCCATTTGCGGTTTCCTATCCTGTCAGAAAACCAGCCCGAAAATACTTTCAATAAACTTGCAGTGCTTTCTGCAATCCCTTCTATGAGGCCTATGACAGATTTATTTACGCCAAGAACAGAACTCAAAAATATTGGAACAAGCGGATATATCATCTCAGAACTCATGTCCATAAAAAAGCTCACAAGACCTGTAAAAAAGACATTCCTCTCAAGACCTATGATTTTTTTATCAGGCATTTAATCAGAACCTCAATGTTACCTTTAGCTTTTTTGTATAGAGTTTTCCATCAACAGGGAGCGTCCCTGTAAAGTCTGCGACGAGATGTTCAAGTCTGACTGATCCAAAACCTGGAATATCAAGTTCAAACATAAGACCTCCCGATATTCTCAAAATAAGGGTAGAGAAGATAGCGCTGAAATAACATTGACAGCAGATTAATATATTTCTTTACTGCGTTTACAGCCGGAGAAATATTTTTATATGTTTTTTGCAAGGGGTTAAATCTAGTCAGGGCAGTAAATAATTGCGCCTGCGCCTTCATGCATTGCCCAGTAAAGGGCCTGCGCTTCCTTTTTGCCAAGTGAAACAGTTATTGATGTAAATTGTTTCCCCCTTATTATGTTCCATGCAGCATGCAGGGGTCTCATTATATGAAATTTAATAGAGCGGTATGTATTCTTCAGCAATGAAATGATGCCTTCTGTTTCCGGTTTTATATTGATTATGATGCCGTCAAGTGAAAGGCTGTAGCTTTCAGGCATATCAGCAAGTTCAAGCGCATCAAGCTGAAAATCCTTGCTATTGGCATTATCTCCTGCGCTTCCTGGTTTTATCTTCGCCCGTTTAGGCCCGAACAAAGAACTCTTTTTTATTAATGCGGCTGATTTAACATCAATGGATTTCCCCCAAAACCCGAAGTCTTTTATGCTTAGTTCTTTGAATACTTCTCCGCGTGCTTTAACAAGTATCTTTTGGTCCTTAAAATCAAAAATAAAATAGATATGAGGTTCTTTGTTCAGTTTCAATTCTTCCTCAAGAAAAACCCGTTCAGCCTTGAGCATTTTAAGCTCGTCCGACAAGGCGTCAGCGCCTGAAAAAAGTATGATTATAAGTATGAAAAATAATTTCAGAGGCATGGTTAAAATATAAATACCTTTGTTCCTATGTCTGATACATTAAAGATTGCCCTGAGGTTTTCGTCTCCAACCCGTATACAGCCGTGTGTCACATTCCTTCCCAGGAGCCTTGTATACAGGGTGCCATGAATAAAGTAACCATCCCCTAAGCCGAGGGCATAGTCACCCATGACTCCCACTTCAATTCTTTCTTTAGATGTTTTCTTTGGTATGTCCTCGCCTTCCTCAATAAAGGCCCAGTCTGGTTTTATCCATCTGGGTTTTACTATCTTTGACTGGATCTTAAACTCTCCTCTCGGGGTATCAAAAACCCATTTCCTTTTTCCGGACGGGTCTTTGAGAATACTTCCGCTTCCGGCAGAGATTATAACCTTCCGGATGATTGTATCGCCATGCTTAAGAAAAAGGACATTCTCTGCCGTATCAACAACTATATAGAGTCCGGAAGGAGCAAGCCCTTTGATTATTCCTCTGAGATTTCTGTTTTTTGCTTTAAGCTCGGCCAAATATCTCTTGTTGATTTTTTTTTGATCTGAGGCACTGCCAATATTATCTTTGAAGCCATGTCCAGACGTATAATAGCCGATGACATCTACAGCCAAGAAAGCTATGGTCAATATAATTATAATCTTAAGAAATGTTTTATTCTTAAGTATCTTATAAACCTTTAAGCGTTGAAGATATTCTGTTTTCATAATCCATTGTCCCGACGATTGTAACAGGAGTCCCGACTTCTATAATATTATATAGTTGTTCAATCTGTTTATTTTCCATTGCAATGCATCCATAGGTCATTCCGTCTTTGCCGCCGCCGTGAATTTCAATAAGTCCTCCTATCCGTGCCTTTGAAGGGATAAGTCCTTTTCTTTTTGCGTCATTAAATATTTCTTTATCTTCTGCATTCGGATAATTTATAAGCAATGCCTTGTAGTAACGGCTTTTGGGCATTTTCCTGATAATATGGTATCGGCCTTCGGGTGTTGCGTTATCACCTGCATGAAGCTTGTCGAGCGAACCATTTCTGCCGATGCCTACCCTGTAGGTTCTGAAAGGAATCCCCTTTTTATAGAGAATGATACTCCTTTCTATCTTGCTCACTATAACGGAATAGATTCCTTTTGCCCTTGATTCAGAGATGGTTTCTTCAACCCATCCCTTCCATTTTGCTATCTGACTTCTATCGGTATAACGGTTGAGGATGGGCAATATGGTATTTTCTGCAGACTTTATGTAAGAAATAATGGCTTCAATTTTCCTTTCAGCGTCAGCATAATCGCCCTTTTCGTGAAGATGTCTTGCCTCAGACAGTATTATCTCAGCAATCGTAAGGTCTTTTCTTGAAAGCCGGCCTTCATTTATCATGGCAGTCAATTCCCTCAGTCTGCTGATCTTGTTTTCGAAAAAGGATATCTGACTTTCTGTGCTGTTGGATTTGGTTTCTTTTGTCAGTTGTATTTCTTTAAATATATCGTTCCCTTCTTTCAGGATGTCTTTGAACGCTGACTCTACTGCCCTGTAATTCCTGAACCACCTGAATTTTGACTCTTCCCGGATAAAATCCTCCCTGCTTTTTCTGAGGGTATCCTTATATTTTGCATATCTTTCCGGCGTGTATTTATGTGCCTCTGCCCTCCAGAGGTTATGCTCCTGCTGTTCGGCGAGTTTAACCTCTGGAGGCGCGGAAGGTGTGCTGCATCCCAGGGTTAACAACCCTGAAAATAAGAGGAAGATTCCTATAACGTATTTTACCAAAAACTATTCTTTTCCTGTTTTTTCCTGAGCCTGTTTTACCTGCTCTGTTAGGCTGCCTGCTTTTTCCTTTGCAGCATTGGCCTTATTAATAGCCTCGCCGTAGTTTTCGCCCTCTATCAGTTTTTGAACCTCGGCGAGTGACTCTTCAACACCTTTAATATCAGCCTTCATCGCCTCTATATCCGCTTTTGATCCCTTGCCTTTAGGGGCCCTTGCAAGAAGTTGTTTTGCCTCTTCTGCTGCTGCCTTTGCGGCACCGTGAGCGGAAATAGCATTATTCTTTGCAGCCTCTTTCTTCTGAGGGATTGCGGTTTTCAGCGCCTCGGCGTCTGACTTTGCCTTTGCAAGCATTTCCTTTGCCTTGCCATAGTTTTTAAATGTCTTGCCGTCCTGTGTTTTGACCTCATCCATTGCAGCCTGCAGGCTATCCTTAATGGCCTTTGCATCTTCAGGCGCAAACTTTTCAGCATCCGCAGTCACTGTATCAACTGCAACCTTTGTTGCATTAATATCTTCCGTTGGTTGTTTCCCGCAGCCGATGAGCAGGGCTGCTGCCATAAAACTGAGTAACAAATACTTAACTGCTCTCATTACATTTTCTCCTTTCAATTTTCTATAAGGTTTTAATGATAGATAGAATCTTCCCCTGTGCAAACCACTACTTCAGACACCTTAAGTTATAGAGCCCCCTTCACTCCAATAACTTTATATGCTAACAAAAAATATGGGAAAAAGTCAAGAATAAATGCATTAATAAACCGTAAGTCATCGACTCCTTTATTCCTTTTTTATTCCCAACAGGAGCATCCGCGGATGTTTTCAACGGTTAGCATCTCGTCAATGCATCTGAGGAGATCATTCTTCAGATAAGAATACTTGTGAATGGAGGTCTCAAGCATTATGTTTCCTCTTTAGCCTTAAAATAAAAAACTCCTACAACCCCCACTTGCTCCCTCCCCCTTGCTAAGGGGGAGATTAGAGGGGGTGGCAGGAGTTATCATTCCTTAAGAACGGTTATTGGCGAACTCCATCGCCGCTATTAAAATAGCAGAACCTAACAGGCAATGTCAAAAAACCTTTGTCCGCTTATAAAAAAACGGCTTAAGAGTTTTAAGAACCGTGATTGACATAACAGGCTTCAAAAGCCATGAGAAGACCGAACCGCTTCCAAGGCATCGTTTGCAATACGGATGAACAAGCTGAAATTGCTTAAACCCTCTCACAATCTTGCCAAGTTCATCTGATGAGAGGACTTCTTTGAGAGATGAATTGTTTAGGTTGCCGACCTTTGTGTGGCCGTTAAAATCCACACAGCACAGTGCAACATCGCCGTTATGTAAAATGCTAAAATGGTCTCTCATTCCAAAACAATACCCTGCCCATGCATCATAAACCTTTCCGCTGTCAAAGGCGTGTCCCCAGTCTTCAAGCATATATGTCTCAAAAAAAACATCAGGATAAATCTCCACGACATTCCATTTATATGAAACAAGGGACTTTATACGCCTTATTGCTTTCTCTCTCTTTTCTGATTCAACGCCGAGAATGTCGTATATGCGGTCAGCCCAGCAACTGAAGGTATCCCGCAATTCTTCTGTTGATGACATAACCCTTACCGGCCCGGCTTTTTTCTCTATGTTTTTCTGCGGGAACCTTGTATTCAGAAACCTGAACTTAAAGACTGTGCCCCTTCTCTTTGCCATATAGGAAGAGAAAAAATTAAGAATGCCGCTGAGATACGAATCAAACGTAAGCGCATTAGCCTTTCTGAGGACAAATGATTTTGCATCAGGCGTCTGAAGGGAAATATCTATCTGATGGAGATTATATTTAAGAAGGCGTTTTCCCGTCTCGCCTCCAAGCCTGCTTCCGTTAGTGGTAAGCCCCACCTTCACTCCTTTATCTTGGCTGTAAGACAGTATCTCAAAAAAATCGGGGTGCAGTGTCGGCTCTCCCATTACATGAAAGGTAATCTTATCGCACAGCTTGTTGTCCTGAATCTCATCAATTATCCTTTTGGCAAGTTTCGTGTCCATATAGCCGTACGGCCTCTCCATTGCAGACTTCGGACAGAACACACAGTTAAAATCACAGATGTTTGTGAGTTCTATATGAATTCTCTTAAGGGGGACTTCTATATGACCGAAATATCTTTTCCCCATTTTATCTTCTCCGCCTCTGGCGGAGCCTTCTGTTATTATAATTTTCCTCTTACCGCAAATACAACCTTCATTCTGAATCCCAAATCCCGATTTAGAAAATGTTCCTTTCTCGTAACTCCCCTCCCCTTGTGGGAGGGGACAGAGGGGAGGGGGAACCTTCTGGGT
>JAZDJF010000118.1:0-3420 GCA_043804165.1 Nitrospirota bacterium | reverse complement strand
TTTGCAGTATTTTTTGATATGCCTTGTCTTCATCTGGCCGTTTGAATAGACCTTATCGCTTTTAAATCTTTCCAGCTGGGCATCCCTTGCTTTTATAACCCGCTCTCTTATTGATGCTGATTTTTCTCCTGAATATTCTGTTGAGAGTTCTTTATAGGGGACAGCAGGCACTTCGATATGAATATCAATCCTGTCAAGCAGAGGTCCTGATACCCTGTGCCTGTACCTGTGTATCTGCCCCGGCATGCATGTGCATTGATGCCTTGAATCTCCCAGATAACCGCAGGGGCATGGGTTCATTGCGGCAACGAGCATAAAATTCGCAGGATATGTAATTGATGCAATCGCCCTCGATACTGTCACCTCTCCGTTTTCCAACGGCTGTCTTAAGACCTCAAGGACATTTCTTTTAAATTCAGGAAGCTCATCAAGGAATAAAACGCCGTTATGCGCAAGGCTCACCTCTCCAGGTTTTGGAAGTTGTCCTCCTCCGATTAATGCAACATCCGAGATAGTATGATGAGGCGAACGAAAGCTTCTGATTGCAAGCAAAGGCTGTCCAGTTTTCAATAAGCCTGCAACGCTGTGAATCTTTGTTGTCTCGAGCGCCTCGTCAAATGTCATTCCGGGAAGTATTGTTGAAAGCCTTTTTGCAAGCATTGTTTTTCCGGAGCCTGGAGGCCCTATCATTAAAACATTGTGTCTTCCTGCCGCTGCGACCTCCAGCGCCCTCTTTGCATGTTCCTGTCCCTTGACTTCAGAAAAGTCATCTTCATAGAGGGAATATTCTTCAAATGCTTTATCAAGGTCAATGGTGAATATTTTTTCAGAGGAGCCGTTTTTCAGAAAATCTATCACTTCAGGAAGGCTCTTCATCCCGAATACAGATACGCCTTTCACAACCGCCGCCTCTGATGCATTCTCCTGAGGAACTATTATCCCCTTAAGCCCGAGCTCTTTTGCGGCGATTGCCATTGAGAGCGCTCCGCGGACAGGCTTTATCTTTCCGTCAAGCGATAGTTCTCCTGTAAAGAGATAGCCTTGTGTTGAATTCATCTCAATGACGCCCTCTGCCGTTATTATTCCTATTGCAATCGGAAGGTCAAATGATGAGCCTTCTTTTTTCAAATCAGCAGGCGCAAGGTTAACGGTTATCTGCTTTAATGGGAAATTAAAACCGATGTTTTTAAGAGCAGCCCTTACCCTGTCCCTGCTCTCTTTTACAGCAGCATCAGGAAGCCCGACCATATTGAAATGCGGCAGCCCCCTTGATGCAATGTCAACCTCAACATCAATAGGATGCGCATCAATCCCCACAACACTTGCGCTCAGTATCTTGGAAAGCATTGTAGATTATATTTATTACAGCAGGAGAAAAGCAAGGAAGGGAAAACAGAAACTCAGAAGCGTATGTAGCCTACGCTGACTCTGCCTGTTTTTCGTATATAAGGATGGGTTTTTCCTTTTTGATTATCGTGTCTTCATTTATAAGACATTCTTTTATGCCTTTTTGCGACGGTATCTCATACATCACGTCAAGCATTATCTCCTCAAGGATTGCCCTTAAGCCGCGCGCTCCTGTCTTTTTCTCAGTGGCCTTTTTTGCTATTGCCCTTAGGGCGGTGTCTGTGAACCTCAGACGCACATTATCAAAAGATAGCAGTTTCTGATACTGTTTTATCAAGGCATTTTTGGGCTCTGTGAGTATCTTTACGAGCGCTGCCTCATCAAGCTCATCAAGGGTTGCAACAACAGGAAGCCTTCCAACAAATTCAGGTATCATGCCGTATTTTATCAGGTCTTCAGGCTCTGCGATGCTTAAGACATCACCGATTTTTATTTCCGAAGCCTTTAGAACCTTAGCGCCAAAGCCTACGGTCTTTTTACCTGTCCGCTGTTTGATTACATCATCCAGGCCGATAAATGCCCCGCCGCAGATAAAGAGTATATTTGAGGTGTTGACCTGTATAAACTCCTGCTGGGGATGCTTTCTTCCACCCTGAGGAGGAATATTCGCAATCGTGCCCTCTATAATCTTAAGCAATGCCTGCTGAACACCTTCCCCTGAGACATCTCGTGTTATTGAGGGGTTTTCTGATTTTCTGCTTATCTTGTCAATCTCATCTATGTAAACTATTCCTCTCTGTGCCCTTTCAACGTCATAGTTTGCCGCCTGAAGGAGTTTGAGTATTATATTTTCAACATCCTCTCCTACATATCCTGCCTCTGTGAGTGTTGTTGCATCTGCCATTGTGAACGGCACATTAAGGAACCTTGCGAGTGTCTGAGCAAATAGAGTCTTTCCGGTCCCTGTGGGGCCCATCAGGAGTATGTTGCTTTTTTGCAGTTCAACATCTGTTTTTGAAGGGCTGTAAATCCTCTTATAATGATTGTGAACTGCCACTGAAAGTATTTTCTTTGCCTTTTCCTGTCCGATAACATAGTCCTCAAGGAACTGGTAGATTTCTTTTGGCGCGGGCAGTTTTGGAAGCACAGCGGTTTCTGCTGTTGGAAAAAGCTCGTCAGCCATTATCTCATTGCAGAGTTCCACGCATTCATTGCATATGTAAACAGCAGGGCCTGCAATGAGTTTTTTTACCTCATCCTGTCCCTTGCCGCAGAATGAACATTTCAAGATGTTTTCATCTTTTTTAGGCATCAAACCTCCAAACAAAAAAGTTAACAGTTAAGAATTAAGAGTTAAAAGTTTCAGAAGTTTATTATTTTTCACTTTTAACTTCTAACTTTTCACTTGCTTTTATTTTAATAGTATGTATAACCTCATCAACAATTCCGTATTCTTTTGCCTCGGCTCCTGACATGAAGAAATCCCTGTCTGTGTCGGTCTGTATTTTTTCCAGAGGCTGTCCTGTATGAGCGGCGAGTATCCTGTTAAGGGTGTCTTTTATCTTTAAGATTTCCCTTGCATGTATTTCCACGTCTGTTGCCTGTCCGTGAAATCCTCCCATGGCCTGATGAAGCAGGATCCTTGCGTTGGGAAGCGAAAACCTTTTGCCTTTGGCGCCTGCTGCAAGCAGAAGCGCTCCCATGCTTGCTGCCTGTCCGATGCAGTAGGTTGCAATATCGGATTTCACATACTGCATTGTATCGTAGATTGCAAGGCCTGAGGATACAATGCCACCGGGGGAATTAACATAGATGTGGATATCCTTATCCGGGTCCTCAGACTGAAGGAAGAGAAGCTGTGCTATTACTGTATTTGCAACGCAGTCATCAATTGCCGTTCCAAGGAAAATTATCCTGTCCTTAAGAAGCCTTGAGTAGATATCGTAAGCCCGTTCTGTTCTTCCTGTCTGCTCAATTACAAATGGGATTATGCTCACATTATTCTCCTTTCTCTATAACTGCCCTTGAAAGCAGGAGGTCTAAGACTTTTTGTTCATGTATGTTATTTCTGAG
>JAZDJF010000117.1:0-2856 GCA_043804165.1 Nitrospirota bacterium | reverse complement strand
CGCCCTCATGGCAACCTCTGTCTTTCCGTAACCTACATCTCCGCATAAAAGCCTGTCCATCGGTTCTTCTGACTCCATAGCAGCCTTAATCTCTTCTATCGCTCTTGTCTGGTCAGGTGTCTCATCATAAAGAAAAAAATTGTCAAATTCACTGTGCAGTTCTGAATCTGCGCTGAATGAAAACCCTCTTGAAACCTGTCTTTCCGCATAGAGTTTAAGGAGTTTCTCCGCCATCTCTTTTATCCTCTTACTTGCCTTCTCCTTAGTCCTCTGCCATGTCTTTCCACCGAGACTGTCTATCTTCGGAACAATGCCCTCTTCAGCATAATACTTACTTATTCTCTCTATCCCATAAAGCGGAAGATAAAGCCTGTCGCTACTAGAATACTCAAGAACCATAAGGTCTCCCTCATAGCCTTCTATTGTCTGCCTTACAAGACCTGTGAACTTCCCGATTCCATGGTCTCTGTGAACAATAAAATCTCCCGTGGACAGGTCATCCAGCGATATAAGAAGCTCTGACACTTTTGATTTTTTTATTGGCCTGAATGCAGGCCTTTCGCCGAAGATTTCTTTTTCGGTAAGAATCAGAAATCCTGAAAGAAAAAACCCTGATGACAGATCTCCGGCAGTTATTGATATATTCCCCTCATATTCAGCAATGTTTTCTTTCGCAACAAGAGGCGCAATAACATCCTGATTCATAAAAATATCTCTCAGCCTCTCAGCCTGCCCTTTTGATGCCGCAACCATAACCACCCTGTTATCCTTTGTTAATGCTTTAACTGCATCAGGAAGCTCATAAATGGATTTTCTCTCATTGTGGTATATGCCGTAACCTGCCAATGAAAGAAGACCTGCATCAATCCCCTCTCCTGCAAAAGAAAACTTTGAAAGGACAACAGCGCCTTCAGGAAAATCACATGGATGGTTCACCCCGTTAGAAGTCCCCTTATCAGAGACACCTGCTTTTTTTGTTTCTTTACTATCTTTTGTAGAGAGACTTCTAACGGGGTGAATGGAATCAGAGTAAAAACAATTCACACCTTTAAATACTGAGAAGATGTTCCCGGCCTCTGAATGTTCCGTTGCCGGCAGGACAGTAAATTCCTCAATTTTTCTTATTGATTTTTGTGTGCTTACATCAAACATCTTTATTGTCTCAATTACATCTCCGAAAAATTCAACTCTCAATGGATTCTCTCCTGTTGAAGGGAATATGTCAAAAAGCCATCCCCTGCGGCTGAACTCTCCGTGTTCAACAACTATCGGGACCTGCTTGTATCCAAGATAAACTAACTTCTGCTCCAGCACATCTCTGCTGATTTCAAGATGCGGTTTCAGCATCAGAGCGCTGCTTTTTAACTCACTCACCCCGCAAAGCGGGGCTTTCGCAGCATCATTTGATGTTACGACAGAATCGCCGTCTCCGAATTTATAAACCACCTCAGCCCTTTTTCCGCATACATCAGGACCGTCAGGCTCAGGAAGAAAGAAAATGCTGTTAGTCTCATACAGGTGAAGAACAGACCGGAAAAACAATATATCCCTGTACAAAGCCTCTGCGGTTTCCTCTGTTGATTCAACCATAATAAACGGCTTCTCCTGCATTGCGAGAAAAAGCGCCATGGACGAGCCGCCGAGGTTATAAATGCGGGAGGAAGACGTAATGCTTTTTATTCTATCTAAGAAAGGCGTGAAATCCATCTCTGAACCCCGTTAGAAAGCCCCGTCATAAAGGGCAGGTTTAAAGCCCCATCCTTTCTAACGGGGTGAAGTTACAGCTTTTTTATTTTCTCAATTAACTTTGTAGTAGATATGCCTTTGACATAAGGAAGGCTGCGGGTCTCCTTTGCAATATCAGAACCTACAATATCTTCTTTTTCCCAGTCGCCGCCCTTGACAAGAACATCCGGCTTTAGAAGATTAATCAGCTCATAGGGAGTTTCTTCATCAAACAGGGTTACATAATCCACCATCTCAAGAGAAGCGAGAACTTCAGCCCTGTGGTTCTGCGTATTTACAGGCCTTCCGGGTTTTATCTTAGAAACAGATTTATCCGAGTTCAAACCAATGATAAGCACATCTCCGAGCGCCTTTGCATCTCTGAGATACCTTATATGCCCTATGTGCAGTATGTCAAAGCAGCCGTTGGTAAAGACAACTTTTTTACCGGCAGCCTTCGCCTCATCAATCTTTGTTTTCAGCTCTTTCCAGTCAAGTATTTTATGCATACAATTAAAAATTAAAAGTTAAGGGATTGTTTTCCCGCTGATAAATCTCATTATATCATTATAAAAGGCAAAAACCATCAATGCGATGATGATTGCAATCCCGACTCTCTGAGCTATCATCATTACTTTTTCGCTCAATGGTTTCCGCCTTACGGCTTCGATGCCGAGAAACAGTATATGCCCTCCGTCAAGAATAGGGATCGGCAAAAGATTAAGCACGCCAAGATTTATACTTATCACAGCCATAAACAGAAAGAAGTTCATGGCGCCAAGTGATGCCTGCTGTCCGGCCATCTGAAATATCATTATAGGCCCGCCCAATGTTTCAGCCGGAACAATCCTCTGTATAAGTTTTATAATTACAACAACCGTTAGAGCAACCATATCCCACGTTCTCTTAATCCCCAATGACGCTGCCTTAAGAGGATTATATTTTTTTATTACATTGTTGCCTGCCGGTCCTATGCCTATGAGTCCGATTTGCTTCTCAGCGCCGTCAGGAGACTTAAAGGTCTTTTTTTCAGGGGTAACAGTCAATTCCAGAAAATTTTCATCCCGTTTTATTTTAAGTCTCAGCGGTTTTTCAGGGCTTCCATGTATGATTGCCGTCATATCATGCCAC
>JAZDJF010000116.1:0-2675 GCA_043804165.1 Nitrospirota bacterium | reverse complement strand
TGTCACACCAACATCTCCGACAGCGGCGTTTAAATCAGGAGAAAAGACAGAAGACCCGCTGCAGATGTATCTCTCTGACATATTCACAATCTCTGTAAACCTTGCAGGCATACCTGCAATCTCAATACCGTGCGGTTTCACATCAAACAATCTTCCAATTGGATTGCAGATTATCGGGAAGCACTTTGACGAGGAGAGCATTCTGAAAGCAGCATACGCTTATGAACAATCAACAGACTGGCATAAGAGGAAACCAAATTTATGAAATATGAGGCGGTAATAGGCCTTGAAGTTCATGCACAGATGCTGACGGACAGCAAGATATTCTGCGGCTGCTCCACAAAATTCGGCTCAGAGCCGAACACTCAGACATGCCCTGTGTGCATAGGCATGCCCGGAGTTTTACCTGTCCTAAATAAAAAAGCCATAGAGTTCGCAATAAAGACAGGTTTGGCAACTAACTGCAGGATTTCAACATATAGCCGATTTGCAAGGAAGAATTATTTCTATCCCGACCTCCCAAAGGGCTATCAGATAAGCCAGTATGAACTTCCAATCTGTGAGCATGGTTATGTTGAGATTGTTGATGATGCTGAGATTAAAAAAATCGGCATAACAAGGATTCACATGGAAGAGGATGCAGGGAAAAACATACACGAGGGTGCAGGGAACTACAGCTTTGTTGACCTTAACAGGGCAGGTGTTCCGCTCATGGAGATTGTTTCTGAACCTGACATAAGGACGCCGAAAGAGGCAGCGGAATATATGAAAAAACTCAGGGCAATCCTGAGGTATCTTGGAGTGTGCGATGGGAACATGGAGCAGGGCTCTTTAAGATGCGATGCAAATGTATCCATCAGGCCTGTTGGACAAAAAGAATACGGGACAAGGGCAGAGGTCAAAAACATCAATTCATTTAAATTTGTTGAAAAGGCGCTTGAATACGAAATAAAACGCCAGATTAAAGTCATAGAGGAAGGCGGGAAGGTCATTCAGGAGACAAGGCTCTGGGATTCAAACAAAGGAATTACAGAATCCATGCGCAGCAAGGAAGAGGCGCATGACTACCGCTATTTCCCCGAGCCTGACCTTGTGCCGATAACAGCCGCAGCCGATCAAAAATGGATAGATGAGATAAGGTCATCACTCCCGGAACTGCCCTATAAAAAGAGGGAGCGGCTTGTATCAGAATATGATCTTCCCGAATACGATGCGGATTTTCTTGCTTCGGAAAAATCAACAGCCGAATGGTTTGAGGAGGCAGTAAGGTCAGGCGGACAGCCAAAGGCAGTGGCAAATTGGATGATGGGCGAGTTGATGCGATTGCTTAACGAAGATGGGCTATCAATGGAAAATTGTCCTATGGAACCAAAACAGCTTGCTGGCATGCTCAAGTTGATAGACAAAGGCACTATTAGCGGCAAGATAGCAAAAACTGTCTTTGAAGAAATGTATAAGAGAAGTAAAGCTCTTATGATTAAAGTCAGCGGAATACCTTCTGAGGAGGTCTTTGGAAAACCGGTTGTTGAAATTCTGTCAACCCCCGAGGAAATAATCAAAGAAAAAGGCCTTGTTCAGATAAGCGATGAATCAGCGATAGAAAAGGCTGTTGATGAGGTGATTTCAAAGAATCCAAAAGAGGTTGAGAGGTTTAAGGCAGGGGATGAAAAACTCCTTGGATTTTTTGTGGGGCAGATTATGAAGCTCACAAAAGGCAAGGCAAACCCTCAGATTGTGAATGAAATGCTGAAGAAGAAATTGTCGTAAGTTGATTTGCCCTTGATTCATCAGTTAGAATTCAAAATACTTTTAATCTCTGGAGAGGTGACCGAGAGGCCGAAGGTGCACGACTGGAAATCGTGTGTGCGCTAATCCCGCACCCAGGGTTCAAATCCCTGCCTCTCCGCCATCTGATAAGTTAATAGTAGTCAGTGAATAGTGATTAGTTCGCTGAATTACTTAATTGTTAAATACAAATTACTAATCACTGTTTTCCTGCAGGCAGGGGATGGCCCTGCGCAGCAGAGTGGTGTGAACCCCATCAGGTCCGGAAGGAAGCAGTGGTAAGCATTTACTCTGGGTGCCGCAGCAAGTTGTCCCCTGGCTGCAGAAAGACAAAAAGGCTGACGATATTAAAGCAGGCAGGACACAGTATTTGAGCGGATTTTTTGCCTGCAATTCATACAGGAGCATATTGATATAAAAGCGGGCAAAACCTCGGAGGGCAATAGCCCGAGAATGAGCGA
Source organism: Nitrospirota bacterium (assembly GCA_043804165.1). Classification (GTDB taxonomy): domain Bacteria; phylum Nitrospirota; class Thermodesulfovibrionia; order Thermodesulfovibrionales; family UBA1546; genus UBA1546. The sequence continues at coordinate 429 of JAZDJF010000116.1, read as the reverse complement.
AGATGCTGTGCCCTGCCTGCACGTATCATTTTGGTAAAATAAACCTATGAGCTATTTAGTACTTGCAAGAAAATGGAGGCCTCAGGGGTTTGATGACCTTGTGGGACAGGAGACTATTACCCGAATTCTGAAAAACTCCATCTCACAGAAAAAGATCGCGCATGCCTACATATTCTCAGGACCGAGAGGCGTAGGGAAAACATCCACTGCAAGGATACTCGCAAAGGCGCTTAACTGCGAAAACGGGCCGACACCGTCACCATGCGGCACATGCGCATCATGCACGGCTGTTAAAGACGGCACATCAATTGATGTCCTTGAAATAGACGGCGCATCAAATAACAGCGTTGATGACATAAGGGATTTAAGGGAAGGCGTTAAATATACGCCTCTTGGAGGCAGGTACAAGATTTATATCATAGATGAAAC
>JAZDJF010000115.1:0-2304 GCA_043804165.1 Nitrospirota bacterium | reverse complement strand
TTCAGGTCCTTCCCCTGCTCCAGCAAGAGAACAGACTCAATGCCAAGTTCCGCCAAGGATAGTGCCGCGAAGATACCGGCAGGCCCTGCGCCAACAATGATCACTTCGTAGTCCATAGATTCGCCTCTGAACAATACCTGTGTTATGATAGCTATAGAAATTCTGATGTTTCGCCCTAAAAGGCTGTCCGAGTATTATGTCCCATATTTAAATCGCTCTTTTTGCCAGGCGTTTTTATTTTTTGTGCAAAGAGTTCTACAAACCTGCTTCTGTAAGAATGTACTTTTGGTGAAGGCTTCTCGGTTTATCCGGTATTGTCAAAGCAAGAAGGCCTTTTTCTCAATCTGTGACTGCAATCTCTTTTCATTTAGAGCGTAACCTTTGACAAGGTAGTCTTTTAATATTTTATTTGCCCAGATATACGGAACTGGGTGCCGCGTAATGAATTGACACGGTATCCGACGGAAATAATCATGTCCAGATTATAGAAATCCATCCCCCTTTTTTTACCGTCCTTAGCAACCTGTGCAATTTTTGCACAGGTTGAATCTGGCAACAATTTATCTGTTTTATAGATATTCCTTATGTGCCTGACAACAACGGTTCTGTCTCGTTGAAAAAGATTCGCCATCTGATGGGTATCCAGCCAGACAGTATCCTCAACCAGGTTAACTTCTAAAGACGTTTGTCCGTCTTCCGTCTGGTATATGAGTATCTCGCCTTTATTTATTTGCTCATTCATGTTTCAGACAATATTCCCTTTTGTTGTGAAAAGTGCCGACCTTTGCGCCCTTTATCCTTACAATTATTCAACATAGCCTGCCCTGACCCGTAGCTCCGGCAGATGGTACTGGGGTGAAATCATGTTTGCTTTTATTTAACTGGGGCCAACTACGTTCTTCAGTTCAATTATCACGTCAACTTATAAACTAATAACGTCGCAAGTCCGCTCATCCTTTATTGTCAAGAGTGTAGACGCGATCCCTATGTTTTTTGTCCCGCAAGTCCTCTGAATAATGCATAAAGAAGAGTGCAACTCACAATTCAAGGTGACACCATAGATTCACGCATATTTCTTCAAACTCATGGCTTTTCCAATGGCCCCATCACAACAGTTGGGGCATTCCGATAACGATTTCGTCTGCACGCTTTAGTGGGACGATAATCCAGAGGAAGTAGTCCACAGGTAACTCCATCGAACGAAAACCAACTTCCAAATGACGTTCATCCAACGGGAGTATTTGTCGCCGGTGGATGACATTCATTAATGCACCTTCGACAAAGTGGCCCATGGCGTCCTCGAATGAGATGCCTTTCACCTGCTGCCTTGCAAAGCTTTCCAAGCAATCCAGCTTATCAAACCACCATCTCTCGCAGATGGAATGCGCCTTCCGCAGCACGATCTCCTGCTCAGGGCGTGACAACTTGGCCGTGTCATAAAAGATATCCCGATCATTCATAAGTACCCATTCCTGCTACTGTTCTCGGATAGTATCTGCCTTTGCAGATGGCCTTCAGAAAAAAGCAAAAAAGGAAAAGGGGTCTGCCTTTGATCCCATTTGCTCCTAAATTAGCCCCTTTTTTTTCAGGATTGTTTCGTAATCCTTCAGTGACAGCGGACAGTCTATAAGATTCCTGAAATCCTTTTGTGTAAGCTTTAATTGACTTCTAATTTTATCTGACACCTTTCCTGGAATGCTTCCTTTGCCATGTGAGTAATGAACCCTCAATATCTTTCTCTCTTGAAAAGTAAACCACCCATATCGGTGTTTTGTAGACCTTGCCTCAAGCTTGAGCTTTTTGAAAATTTTCCCAATCTCATTCTTTTTTATCTGCATTCGATGATTTCCTCCAGATACTGCAACCACTTTCGAGGCAGACTGCCAAGATTCTTTTTATCTTCCAGTAAATCCTCAAAAATCTGAATAATTTCTTCGGAAAGCAAGTCTATGGCTTCAGAAGCGGTATCGGCATAAGAGAAAGCCTCTATATCGTCAAAACTCGCAATCACTTTATCTTCTTCAAATTCCAGAGTAACGTAGATGGGAGCTTTTAAGTGATATTTAGGATGCTTTAAGGAATTAAGCGGAATAATTCTGTATCTCGTGTCAACTGCATAAATAATTTTTTTACTAAGATCTTTATACTGATCAGGTGTTAGAATGCTTTCTTGCATGTGCCCCCTCCTTTCAAAACCATAAATTGTTGAATCTACATCCTACCCCTTTCCCTCTTATTTTTCAATGGCTGTTCCCGTGGGTTTCCTTCCTGACGATATAAACTTATAAACTGAGCTACGTCCCC
>JAZDJF010000114.1:0-7107 GCA_043804165.1 Nitrospirota bacterium | reverse complement strand
GTCAAGAGAAGGATAACTTTTCCCCACTTCTATTCGGCTTAAATGTTTTGAATCTATACCCACCTTTTCTGAAAGTTCTTCCTGCGATAGTCCTTTTGCCTTTCGTAACTCCTTTATTCGTGCTCCGAGTAATTCCTTTGTTGTCTTCATAAAACCTCCGTTTTTAAATAATCAACTTTTCGGGAGGTTTTTAAAACAATATCAAATGTAGAAAAGTATTGACTTTTTCTATATTCTATGTAGAATACTCTACATGGCATATAGAACTCTGCTTCAAAATCAACTCAAAAAATAGGTAATAGGAAGGAGGGGATGAGAAAAATAAATTGGCAGTAAGTGACGGTTTTATTTCTAAAAATTTCTGAAAGGAGAAGGAGGAAGGTATGAAAAAACTGATACTGGCAATTGCAATCGCAGCGATATTTTTAACAAGCAGTATGGTTTATGCAGGACAATTCGGCCCGCCAGAGCCTGCCGCAAAGGAGGGAAAAGTAGCATTGGGGCTGGGGTATTTCTATTCTTCAGCTAAAGTGAAACCTAATAATACGGCGGATTGGAAGGAAGAGAAAATCAGCCAAAACCAAACCTATCTTCAGTTAAGCTACGGGGTTATAAAAAGATGGGAGGTATATTTAAGAGCTGGAGGCGCTGATTTAAAGGTAAAAAACATACTTGATGACCCCAACATTACAAATTCAGGCCCAAAAGACTTCAAGGACGGGCTTAAACCATTTGGCACACTGGGAGTAAAAGGGCTTCTCTACGAGAACCAATCATTCGGCATAGGTCCTTTTGTCCAGGCGACTTTATATTCAAGCTATAAGGATGAATGGACTCTAAATGAACTTGGCTGGAGCGATCAAGGTTATGTAAAAGCAAAGATTAAAAAGCCAAGTGAGATTAATCTTGGAATTGGGCTTCAGGGCAAAATTGGAGAGGCAATTATTTATGGTGGCCCTGTTGCCTACTGGACAAAGATAAAAGTAGAAGGTGAGGTTGCAAACATTACTGTAGGATATGCCGAAAGTGTTTCAACTACTTTCAAAGAGAAAAACAATGTCGGTGGCTTTGCAGGAGTAAGGCTGCCTCTGGGCAAGGGGCTTAATTTTGAGGTTGAAGGACAATATAAGAGCAGGTTCTCTATGGGCGGGGCTTTAACCTATTCGTTTTAAGTGATATTCCTACACATCCGAGGGGATGACCGCATATCAAAGTCATCCCCTCACCACATTGATCTCTATACGCATAAGGATTAAGGACATCTCATATTGGAAAAACCGACCTTTTGTTCTAACTAAACAACAACGGACTACGAATCCGCAGGCTGGGGGTAGCAGAACTAAAGAAAGCTCTTCATCCCACCTTCACCTTCTTCTGCATCTCAAACATCTCTATTATCTCTTTGACAGAATTCGCATCCTCAGGGTTTTTGTCTCCTCTCAGAAATCCGACTGCCCTTGGGAAGCGCAGTGCGTAGCCGATACCATCCTTGTCCCTGCCTGCTGTATGCGAAGGAGAGCGTGTTATCTCATCTGCCATGACTGTCACAACATACCTCGGCTCAACCCAGACATCAGCCTCCATAACGGAATCTACCCTCGGATGCCTGTGAGAGATGGATATTTCATCAAGGATTTTTTTGAGCTGAAGAAATTCATCCTCTGAAAAGCCTGAGCCGACCTTGCTCACTGTCTTGAATGAGTCTGTCTTCGGCTCATAGACAGCGCCGAGCAAAGCTCCTACACCGAACTTTGCCCTTGCTCCCTTGCCCCCGAAATAACCGACTATGCATACATCAATCGTATCTGCAAGTTCTCCCCTGTAACTTCTTTTGAGCTTAATCCAATTGAAGTTCCTGCCTCCTGCTGCATAGGGCGCATCAAGCCTTTTTGCGACAACCCCTTCAAGCCCCCTTGCTATGGCATTCTCAAAATACTTCGTGATGTCCTCATGCCTGTCCGTAATAAACAATTCCGATGGTTCAATCACAGGATTTCTCTTTATAATCTTTTTCAGTCTTTCCCTTCTTTCACTGAACGGTTTTGGAGTATAGTCCTCTCCATCTGCATAAAGAAGGTCAAAGGCAAAAAATCTCAGGGGATATTCCTTTGCAAGTTCCTCAATCCCGTGTTTTCTTTTCCTCTGAATAGTAATCTGAAATGGAAAAAGTTCGCCTGTTGATTCATTGTATGCAAGCGCCTCACCTTCAATGATTGCAGTATCTGCTGTTATAAAATTTTTTACAGCCTCTTTTATCTCGGGGAACATGTGAGTCGTCCTCTCGAGGTTTCTTGAAAACATGTCAATATTGTTCTTATTCTTATGAATCTGCACCCTGAAGCCGTCGTATTTGGCTTCTACGGCAGCTTGCCCGATTTTCTCTACAATCTCCTCCGAGGAAGGAAGCCTTTCGCACAACGCCATCCTTATCGGATAACCAACTCTCACATGGAATTTCTTTACGCCCTCCATCCCCTTTTCAAGCAATGTCTTTGCAACAAGCCCCAGATCAGAGCAGAGGTTATAAGCCCTTTCAAGTTCAGGCCTCAGTGTCCTGTCTCCCTGCGCAAGCGCCAATGCTTCAAGCACAGTTGGATCGCCGATTCCGAGCCTCAACCTTCCTATTACAAACCTCGCAATATACTTTGCCTCTTCTGGAGATACTCCCCTTAAAAGACTGCTCAGAAGCCCAATCTTCTTTTCAACGCTTCCTGTGCCTGATGTATGGGCAATGGCCGTAAGTTCCTCATAAACTTTTCTGACTGTAAGATTTTCTCCTTTGTTTTTTACCAATTCCCCGGCAGTCTTTCCGAGGTCTCCCGTGTGTTTAAATACATCCTCAACTTTTTTCGGAGGCGTATTCGCTGCATCAGATATTGCCCTGATAAGAAGTTTTTCCGACATGCCCATCTCAAGACCATGAAAAGGCGGAAGCAACTGCCCCTGACTGAGATAGATGATCTTATCTATATCATCTGCATTTGATTCATTGAAAAGCTCAGAGAGGATATCAAACATCTCAAGACGCTTTGTGGTTGCCTCAAGTCTTTCAAAGTATTCAACGAGTTTCAGAAATTTCATATGCAATAGCCCCTGAATTTTTATTTAGATTATAGCAGTCATTTAATGTGTCTGTCATTGAAAATACCACCCATTTCATATGCAGGGAAGACTTAGGAAGAATTTTTATCCGCCTCGGCGGATTCGCAGAGACGAATAAGCCACCTTAAAAGTTAGGATGGGATGTGTTATCATCATTACCTATGGAAGAACGGCTTCAGAAGATACTTGCGAAGATGGGAATTGCCTCAAGAAGAGGCGCTGAGGAGATTATCCTTGAAGGAAGGGTCACTATAAACGGAAAGGTTGCATCCCTCGGTATGAAGGCAGACCTTTCAAAAGACCATATAAAGCTTGACGGGAAACTTCTCACAAAACCTGAGCCGAAGGTCTATCTAATGATAAACAAGCCAAAAGGAGTTATTACAACCCTTGCAGAAGAGGAAGAAAGATCAACTATAAAGGATTATTTAAGAAACATCAGATACAGGGTATTTCCAGTTGGAAGGCTTGACTTTGATTCAGAAGGACTGCTGCTTCTTACAAATGACGGTGATTTCGCACATTCAATCTTGCACCCGTCAAAGGAGATTCCAAAGACATATCATGTTAAAATAAAGGGCATTATTGAGGACGAAAAGATAGAGAAACTGAGAAGAGGGATAAGGCTTAAGGACGGAGTTACCGCGCCTGCTAAAGTAAAGAAACTCAGAAAGGCAGAGGAAAACTGCTGGATTGAGATTACGATTTATGAGGGGAAAAAAAGGCAGGTAAGGAGAATGTGCGAGCAGGTCGGACATCCTGTGCTTAAACTCAAACGCATAAAGATCAACGGCATAGATATTGGAAATCTTCGCACCGGAGAGTTAAGATATTTAACTCCGGATGAGGTTAAAAAGATAAAGAAAGAGGTAATGAATGATTCGGGACAAAGGCTGCGGTGAACTCAGGGAATCTGACATAGGCTCGAATCTGAGCCTTGCCGGCTGGGTATTCAGAAGGAGAGACCATGGAGGGCTCATATTCATTGACCTCAGAGACAGGAGCGGACTATGCCAGATTGTATTCAGTCCTGACATCGCAGGTGATTCGCATACTAACGCACATGACTTGAGGGCTGAGTATGTAATAGCCGTATCAGGCGAAATAAGGAAAAGGCCTGAAGGCACCGAAAATCCTAATCTGCCAACAGGCGCCGTTGAGATGTACGTGAAGAGGCTTGAAGTCCTTAATGAGGCAGCGCCATTGCCTTATAATATGGAAGAGGCCGCAGATGCAGGAGAGGCATTACGGCTTAAACACAGGTATCTTGATTTGAGAAGGCCTGAGATGCAGCAGAACCTCATAATGCGCCACAAGATTACGAAGGCAACAAGAGATTATCTTGATGAGAGGGGATTTCTTGAGATAGAAACACCGATGCTTACAAAATCCACGCCTGAAGGCGCAAGGGATTATCTTGTTCCGAGCAGGTTGAACCCCGGACATTTCTATGCGCTCCCGCAGTCACCGCAGTTACTCAAGCAGATACTCATGGTCTCAGGATTGGAGAAATATTTCCAGATTGTCAAATGTTTCCGTGACGAAGACCTCAGGGCAGACAGACAGCCGGAATTTACACAGATTGACCTTGAGATGTCATTTGCCGACAGGGAAGATGTCATTTCTCTTATGGAAGAAATGATGAAGAAGCTTTTCAAGGACATCCTTTCAACTGATATAGAAACACCTTTCCAGAGATTAAGCTTTCATGAGTCAATGGAGAGATTTGGAAACGACAAACCTGACCTAAGATTCGGCCTTGAACTCAAAGACATGGCAGACCTCGCGCTGAAGGGAACATTCAAGGTATTCCTCGATGCAATCAACGACAGGGGAATGGTAAAGGCAATTAACGGCAAAGGAATGGCAGGGCTCTCACGGAAAGAGATAGATATGTTGACACAAGAAGCGCAGTCATTCGGCGCAAAAGGCCTTGCATGGATAAAGATAAAAAACGGATTTGATTCGCCAATTGCCAAGTTCTTCCCTGAAGATATATTAAAGAAGATGGCAGAAAGGCTTGAAGCAGCAGAAGGAGATATGATGCTTTTCATTGCCGACAAGTCAAAGGTTACATACGATGTGCTAAGCAGGCTGAGACTTGAACTCGGAAAGAGACTGAACTTAATTAAGCCCGGATACAAATTTGCATGGATAATTGATTTTCCATTGCTTGAATGGGATGATGAGGAAGGAAGATTCCAGGCAATGCACCATCCGTTCACATCGCCCATGAATAAGGATATTGAAAAAATGCTTTCACTGAATCTGTCCGACCCTGAACTGTTCACTGTTCACCGTTCACTATTCACTGATATCAAGGCAAAGGCATATGATATTGTTTTGAACGGGCATGAGATTGGCGGTGGAAGCATCCGTATCCACAGGCAGGACGTTCAGAAAAGGATGTTTGAGTTCCTGAATATCTCAGAGGAAGAGGCTCAGATGAAGTTCGGCTTCCTGCTTGATGCGCTTCAGTACGGCGCGCCTCCTCACGGCGGAATTGCGCTTGGCCTTGACAGGCTGGTGATGATAATGGCTGGCGCAACTTCAATCAGGGATGTCATCGCGTTTCCCAAAACCCAGAAGGCAGTATGCCTCATGTCAGGAGCGCCCTCAACAGTAGAGCCGAAACAACTAAGAGAGCTTTATATAAAGACAGATGTGCCGTTAGAGTAGTCGCACAAACCATGGAACAGCCCAAATCAAGGAATGCAGCCAAAAAAAATTTCACTGAAACAGCGGGGAAAAGCGATAAAATATCTTTCGGCAGATTGATACAACTTCTCCAATATTTGATTTACGGCTTAATCGCCGTTGCAATAATCAAATGGTTTATCGGACAACCGAAATAGAATAAATAAAAGCTGGGCAACACCTTCAAGGTTCAGAATGTTTATCTCCTGCTTCCCTCTCTTGTCATTCTTCCTCTCGCACATTTATAATAAAAGCTGAAATTAAAAGGAGAAAAACTGCTTTGGAAGAAAGATACGACCCGCAAAAAGTTGAACTGAAGTGGCAGGGATACTGGGCTGAGAGAAATATTTTTAAAACAGAACCGAATACTTCAAGAAAGAAATTCTACTGCCTTGAGATGTTTCCTTATCCCTCAGGGAAAATACACATGGGCCATGTGCGGAACTATGCCATCGGTGATGTTATAGCAAGATACAAAAGGATGAGAGGGTTCAATGTCATACATCCAATGGGCTGGGATGCATTCGGGATGCCTGCTGAGAATGCCGCGATAAAAGAAGGCATCCACCCGGCAAAATGGACTTACGAAAATATAACATACATGGGAAAACAGCTCAACAGAATGGGCCTGAGCTATGACTGGGACAGAGAGGTCACGACATGCAGCCCTGATTACTACAAGTGGAATCAGTGGTTCTTCCTGAAGATGTATGAGAAAGGGCTTGCATACAGGAAATCATCGTTTGTGAACTGGTGCCCTTCATGCATGACTGTTCTTGCAAATGAGCAGGTTATTGACAACGGCTGCTGGAGATGCGATACAGCCGTAATCAAGAAGGAATTAGAGCAGTGGTTCTTCCGTATTACGCATTATGCAGAAGACCTCCTGAAGGCGTGTGACGAGCTTGAGGGCTGGCCTGAAAAAGTTGTCTTAATGCAAAAGAACTGGATTGGAAAAAGCGAGGGTCTTGAGGCTGATTTCAGAATAGATGGAATGGATGAAAAACTGAGGATATTCACTACAAGGGCAGATACGCTGTTTGGCGCTACATTTGTATGCCTTGCACCGACACACCCGATTGCAGAAAAACTCGCTGCTGATAAAGAAGCGCTTAAGAAAGTCAAGGAGCGCTATGTCAAAGAAGATGAAAAGATTGGACTCTTCACAGGACACTATGCAATCAACCCTGCGAATGATGAGAAGATTCCCATCTACATAGCAAACTTCGTCCTGATGGAGTATGGCACAGGAGCTATAATGTCTGTGCCTGCGCATGACCAACGCGACTTTGAGTTTGCAAAAAAGTA
>JAZDJF010000113.1:0-3402 GCA_043804165.1 Nitrospirota bacterium | reverse complement strand
GGAAGAAAAAAAGAAGGAGGGGCAGGGTTGATATGCAATAAGTTCTTCGGCTTCAGGGAAGAGCCGTTTGGTCTGACGCCCAACCCGAAATTCCTCTATATGAGCAAGAACCATGAGGAGGCAATTGCTCATCTTGAGCTTTTAAAGCTCATAAATTATGATTTTGGCGTTACCGCCGCAGGCAGCGCCGAAAAGGACCATCTTGAGGCGCTGAATAATTTTCTTCTTGACGCATTTTCAAAAAATGAAAAGGCAGTCCTCATAATAGACGAGGCGCAGGCTTATTAACCTTGCGTGTGACAGGACGCTGCTAATATATTAACTGAAAATTTATTTTATAAATCCACAGGAGGATAAGATGAATCTAAAAGAGCTGAAGGGCATTCTCTCTGTCAACAATGGCATTCTGGAATTGAAAGATAAGGCAGGACTGAAAAAAGTAATGGATGAGCTTATATATAAAGCGGTATTCACAGAAGATAAGGGCAGGCAAATTGCACTTTTTACTTTGATTAAAGAGGCTGCAAAGGCAGCAGGTGCTGTTCCTGCGTCAATACAGGGGCTTTATGAAGAAATGGGAAGAAGCTATCAGGGTTTTACTGTGCCTGCAATCAATATCAGGGGGCTTACATATGACACTGCAAAGGCAATATTCAGAAAGGCAAATGGAATGAATGTCGGCGCAGTCATATTTGAGATTGCGCGTTCAGAGATAGGTTATACAAAACAAAGGCCGCTTGAATATTCCACTGTTGTGCTTGCCGCTGCTGTGAAGGAAGGGTTCAACGGCCCTGTGTTTGTGCAGGGAGACCATTTTCAGCTTGTGAGAAAAAACTATCTTGCTGACCCAAAACCTGAAACAGACCATGTAAAAGGCTTGATAAAAGAGGCGATAGAAGCAGAATTTTATAACATTGATATTGACTCTTCCACGCTTGTAGACCTTGAAAGACCGACAACTAAAGAACAGCAGAAACCGAATTTTGAAAAGACAGCAGAGCTTGGAGCGTATATCAGGGAAATCCAGCCGAAGGTAATTGATATTTCAATCGGAGGAGAGATAGGAGAGATAGGAGGGAAAAACAGCAATCCCGATGAACTCAGGGCATATCTTGAAGGATTTAAGGAAACATTTAAGGCGGGCAAGGGGTTGAGCAAGCTCAGTGTGCAGACAGGCACGGCACATGGAGGAGTTGTGCTTCCTGACGGTACGCTCGCAAAGGTAAAGATTGATTTTGACACTCTGCGAACGCTGTCTGATATGGCAAGGAAAGAATACAATCTTTCAGGCTGCGTTCAGCACGGGGCATCAACACTCCCTGAAGAGGCGTTCCACATGTTCCCTGAGACAGGCACATCAGAGGTGCATCTTGCAACAGGGTTTCAGAATATCATGTATGACAGCAATGCCTTGCCTTCAGAATTCAGGAATGAAATATATCAGTTTATAAAGACAGAATACGCAAAGGAGAGGAAAGAAGGTCAGACAGAAGAGCAGTTTATGTACAGCACAAGGAAGAAAGGTTTCGGTCCTTTAAAGAAAAAGTGGTGGGACTTGCCTTCGGATGTAAAAGGCCCGATAATGAAGGAACTTGAGGACAGGTTCGGGCTTCTGTTTGACAAGCTGAAAGTCGGAAATACACAGGATATTGTCAAGAGGACGGTAAAGCCTGTGAATGTAAGGAAGGAGATTCCCGAGTCAATAGCAAAAGAGTTATGAAACACCAAGTCATTGCGAGGAGCGGAGCGACGTGGCAATCTTTTTGAGATTCCTCGCTACGCTCGGAATGACAATTTTAGAAAATAAATGAAACATTCATGCCTCAAAGAGACACAAAGGACAATGAAAATTAACCTCTCTCCCTAACCCTCTCCCGCGGGGGGAGAGGGGACTACTATAATTCCCCCGCCCTTGAGGGGAGGGGGTGAGGGGGAGGGTGGAAGAAGTATTTTAAGATGAAAGAAACAATTGCAATAGTTGTCGGAGGAGGGCCTGCACCCGGAATCAATGGTGTCATAAGTGCGTCCACAATCGAGGCTATAAAAAAAGGCAAGAAGGTGATAGGCATAGTCGGAGGATTCAAGAGCCTTTTTGCAGGAGATAAGAGAGCAACAGTCACATTAATCCCCGAGGAATTTAAGTAAGAAAAGCTTTCATTAAGAAAAGTCGCTGATGTGCTTGAAGGCTCTATCATCAAGAGGCTTTCAATAGGCAAAGATTACGGAGTTGCCATTCTCGCAGAGGGGATTGCAAACAAGTTTGACCCAGAAGAGCTTCTGAGGCATGAATGCGTGGAGAAAGATGAGGCAGGCAGGGTGAGGCTCTCCGAAAAGCCAAAGATGAGATATGTTGACATAACCTCTGAGCCGTATCTTATCGGAAGGGAATATATAAGGGAATATATGATGAGGCTGGAGAAGGAAGATTTTAAGACTGAGAATATTAAAAAATAGCAGCTCTGGCGAATATGGGAGCGGAAGAGTTTAAGAAGAGGTTTTTGTATATTGTGTGAACTATGACCATTCGTGAACAGACAGAGGAGATTGAGAAAAAGACCCTTCACCCAAAGGCATGTCTTAGCGCAAACAGCAAAGGCAGGATGAAGCCTGAAAAAGAGGGCGAGATAAGGACATGCTTTCAGAGAGACCGTGACAGGATTATCCATTCAAAGGCATTCAGGAGATTAAAACACAAGACACAGGTTTTTCTTGCGCCTAAAGGCGACCACTACAGGACACGCCTAACCCATGTGCTTGAGGTATCACAGATTGCAAGGACTATCTCACGCGCATTGAGATTAAACGAAGATTTAACAGAGGCGATTGCGCTCGGCCACGACCTCGGGCACACGCCGTTTGGACATGCAGGCGAGGCAATACTGAGGGAAATACATCCCGAAGGCTTTGACCATTTTAAACAGAGCCTTAGGGTTGTGGATTTTCTTGAGCAGAACGGAAAGGGCCTGAATCTCACTTACGAGGTAAGGAACGGCATTGTAAAACATTCAAAAGGCAAGGGAATGATTATTCCTGAAACAAAGGCAGACAGGGCAGAGACACTTGAAGGACAGGTGTTGCGCGTCTCGGATATCATTGCCTATGTTAACCACGACCTTGACGATGCGATAAGGGCAGGGGTTCTAAAAAGAACTGACATACCCAAAAAGATTGTAACTATACTCGGTGATACACATTCAGGGAGAATAGACAAAATGGTAAAGGACTTCATATATCAATCCCTCGAAACAGACCTTGAAAAGTTCTCTATGAGTTCTGAGGTGTCATCAGCAACATATATGCTGAGAGATTTTCTTTATGAGCGTGTGTATGAGAGCGATACTACAAGAATAGAGTTCAGGAAGGCAAAAAAGATACTCGGAGATTTATACGAGTATTACCTTG
>JAZDJF010000112.1:0-9464 GCA_043804165.1 Nitrospirota bacterium | reverse complement strand
CTTTTCAGGACATTGATTGCAACATATGTAAAAACTGCGCAGGATATGCTCAAAAGGTACGAAGACGACGCAGCAATAAACAGCCTTTTTTTTGACAGGCATGAGGAGAGCCTTGCAGTTGAAACATTCACAAAAGGCATTAAAAGGGCTTCGGATATAATCATGGAAGACCCTCTTGGTGTTCCTTTAATTGCAAGCTGGGACAGGGTGACGTCAGCAATTCCCGATATCCTTATTAAGATAAGAGAGGCAGTGGAAGAGGATAACAAGTAATTTACTCAGAAAATTTATGTAAAGGAGGAAAAAGATGGACTTCTGGGAAAAGGTAAAGAAGGATTTGCAGAAGGGAATAAAAGAGGGGGTTGAATGGCAGAAACTTAAGAAAGACCTGCAAAAGGGTATTAAAGAAGGGATAGAAGTTGTTAAAGAGGGCGCAATTTTTGTAAAAAAGAAAGCAGGGGAGCTTACCGAAGAGGGCAAAAGGCAGTATAAGATCTTTGAACTAAAGACAAAGGTCCAAAAAGAGATAGCAGAGCTTGGCGGAAAGGTCTATGACCTGAGCTCAAAAATCAAGAATCCCATGCTCGACAAAAAGGTGAAGGCAATTGTTGCACGTGTCAAAAAATTAGAGGCACAGATAATAAAACTTGAGGGAAAGAAAAAGGAAACAGCAAAAAAAGCGCGTAAAAAGCGGGCCATTAAGGCAGAGAGCAAATAATATACAAATAAACATATAAACTTGCATCAACATTTGACACATTAAGGAGGAATACATGAAGACTGTATTGATTATTATCATTTTAATCGCAGCTATCATAGTTGCGGGCTACCTTGGTTTACCACTCCTGATAGAAAAAGAGACGGCAGGGCTCGGGTCAGAAGTTCAGGATATAAAGCAAAGGCTGCAGAAAATAGAAGAGGAATCAAAAGCTGCTCCGTTGCAGCCTGATGCTAATGTTCGGGAGGTTATTAAAACTGTGAATGCCCTTTATCATAAGTCGAAAGCCCTTGAGGATTCCTTTAAAAAAGGCATGGCTGTGACGGATGAGGCAATAGAAAAGCAAAAGACAACGATCGAAGAAGCTTATAGGAAACAGGCCGAAGCTATAGATAAAATGAATAAGGATATGCAGGCTAAAATACAGGGAATTATGTTTGATGCTGCAATTGCAAACATCAAAGGACATATCTTAAAGGCACGAGTGGAAATCGCAGCTAAAAATGTTGGTATCGCAAGATCCGAGCTCGACCTTATTAATGAGCTATTTTCAAAGGCAGCCGAAGTTGCATCTGATGAAAACAAGAAGGGCATCAAGGAACTCCAGGCATCACTTAAAACAGCAAGAACAGAAATAGATACCGATGTGCCATCTGCGCTTAACAGGATTGAACTTTTGTGGCATGAAATGGGTAAATTATTAAGAAAGGTATGATATAAGTATATGGGATAATATATGTGGTTTTATTTGGAACTACTCCTTATGAAAAATTTGAATATTATAACGCTTGCATTTTATTGAGAAGAAATAAATTTGTAAACTATAAGGAGAAAAGATGAGGAAGATATTTATATCTGTCATTTTTCTGGTAATAGCATTTTTTATAGTTAGAGGCAACTTCAATATTTTCAATAAATCAGAGGATGCCAATGAACAGGGAAAATATAAAGAGATAAGCAGCACCATAAAGAAGGGGGAGACCCTCTTTGATATCTTCAAGAAATACAGGCTTAGCATTGAAGACCTTTTCAAGATTAAAGAAGCATCTGCAAATATCCATAGAGTGAGGAATTTATATCCGGGTCAGCCGTACAAAATAATAATTGATGATAACAATATAATAAACTCTTTTATTTATTGGATAAATGATGATTTTGTCTTGAACATTACCCGCACAGAATCAGGATTCTGTGCTGAGAAACAGGCAGTTGAGTATGAAAAAAGAATCCAACATATAGGAGGAGTAATAAAGGACAACCTCATATCATCTATAGGGGAGCAGGAGAACCTGATGCTGGCATTCCAGCTGTCAGATATATTTGCATGGGATATAGATTTCACAACAGACCTCAGAAACGATGATACATTTAAGATTGTTGTTGAAGGACTTTATCTGAATGGAGAATTTAAAAAATACGGAAAGATATTATCTGCAGAATTTATAAACAATGGTGAGACTTATAAAGCTTACAGATTTACATATAATGGCAGGACTGATTATTATGACGATGACGGAAAATCTTTAAGAAGATCACTTTTAAAGGCTCCTTTAAGCTTCAGAAGGATAAGTTCTGGTTTCAGCCACAGAAGATTTCATCCCATACTCAAGATTTACAGGCCACACTTAGGAGTTGATTATGCTGCGCCAGCAGGAACGCCTGTCTCTGTTGTAGGTGATGGGACTGTTATCTTTGTCGGGTATAAGGGACAAAATGGCAATATAGTGATAATAAAACATCCAAATGGTTACAAAACATACTATGGACATTTATCAAAATTTAGAAAGGGTATTAAGAAAGGAGTAAAGGTTAAACAGGACCAGATTCTCGGTTATGTTGGCTCTACAGGGCTTGCAACCGGGCCTCATCTTGATTATAGAATAAAGATTAACAACAGGTTTGTAAATCCACTCACGCTCAAAATGCCGCGAGGGAAGTCCATCCCGAAGACATTATTGGCAGAATTCAAAAACCTCAAGAATCGGATGGATGTGGAGATCGCTTCGATAGCCCTCCCGTATTTAGCCGATGCCTCTAAAGATAGTAAAGACAAGTTATAAAAAGACTTGATGTGGAATGAGGAGGATGCATGACTATTAATCCTGAAAAAATAATGATTCCGGCAGTTATAGCCCTGATATCTGCAGGTCTGCTCCTTATCGTAAGGAGTATTGCCTTCAAGATTCTACGTAAATGGGCTGATAGGACAGAGACTAAAATAGACGACATAATAATTAAATCATTAAGAATACCTTCCATCTACTGGTCTATTGCCATCGGTCTTTATATAGGGGTTGCCGTCTCAGAGTTTCCGGTACGACATGTCATTTATATCAGTAAAGCCATTAATATAATTGTGATATTTTCTATCACGATTGCTGTCGCCAATCTTGCAGGAAAGATATTCAGAAATTATATTCAAAAATCAAGTCTTCCCATTCCCACAACGGGTCTTGCATACGGGATATTAAAAGGGACCATTCTTGTCATAGGCTTTCTGATAATACTCAGTGTCCTTGGTATCTCCATAACCCCACTGATTACAGCCCTCGGTGTTGGCGGTCTTGCAGTCGCCCTTGCATTTCAAGATACTTTGGCGAACCTCTTTGCTGGGATTCATATCCTCGTTGAAAAATCCATAAGGGTTGGAGATTTTATAAGGCTTGAGACAGGACAGGAAGGTTATGTGGAGGACATCACATGGAGGACAACGAGGATAAGGATGCTGCCAAACAATATGGTTGTGATCCCCAACAGCAAGCTGTCACAGAGTATAGTTACAAACTATTACCTGCCAGAGAAGAGGATGTCCCTTCTTATTTCTATAGGTGTGAGTTATTCTTCTGATCCCGAAAAGGTAGAAAAGATACTCGTTGAAGAGACAAAGAAGGCGGTTGGTGAAATCCCGGGATTGCTTGGAGAACCTGAGCCTTTTGTGCGTTTTATTCCGGGCTTTGGTGATAGCTCCCTTGATTTTACCCTTATCTGTCAGGTTCGGGAATTCGTTGACCAGTACCTTGCACAGCATGAATTAAGAAAGAGGATTTTTAAGAGGTTCAAAGAAGAAGGAATAGAGATACCATTCCCGCACAGAACAGTCTATCTTAGAGAGGAAAAAGATTGGCAGAAATAACTAATCTCTTTGAATTCAGGCAATGCGTTAGCATCCTTAAATCTACAGGAAAGAAGGCAAGGAATCTGCATGAATTGAGGGATGTCCTATCCGTGGTAAGCGATGAGTCTATATTTCATCATACATATCAATATTTTTTAAAAGGTCATATCCTTGAATATACCAATGACTTTGCAAACTGGGCAGGTGAAAGTCTTGAAGAAAGGGCTCTATCAGAGCAGTTTTCCAATATAGACCCGTATGATTTTAAAAATATAAGTGACTTAAGAATTAAGCTTATAGAGGTAATAGATAATTATCTTGGACAATTCCCTGAGCCGAGAGAGGCTATGCGCGGGGATGAATTCTATTTTAACGAGACAATTACATTGGTGTTTCCTATAGGGATAACGGTTAAAAACCTTGCTGAGCTTCTTACTGCTATAAAATATATAGATGCAGGCTCTATATACTATCACTTCTACGAGGCGAGGATGCGTCTTGGAGTGGATGACTTCTCAAAGTGGATTGAGGATATTTTAGAGAAAAATGAACTGGCACAAAAGATAAGGACAATAGACCCCCTGATGCACAGTGTTGAAGGAATAAGGAATCACATAGCAGAGGCAGTTGAAGAAGAGGTAAGAAGGGATATGGAGGTCATAAGATAGTGATTGACCAGTATTCTGGCATTGCACAAAAAGGCGACCTCCTGCTTTTACAGAAGCTTGGAGAGAGGCTTAGCGGCAAATCATTTCTACATATAAACTCCACCCGTGAGGGCGGAGGCGTGGCAGAGATACTGCAGAGGATGATACCTATGCTGAAAGACCTCGGCATTGATGCAAGGTGGGAAGTTATCGAGGGTGATGAGAAATTCTTTAAGATTACAAAGAAGATTCACAACGCTCTTCAAGGCAGTGCTGAAAGGATTACAGAGGAGATGTGGCAGTATCATTTTGAGGTTAACAAAAAAAATGCAGAAAAACTCAATCTTGATGCAGATGCTGTATTAATCCACGACCCACAGCCCGTTCCTCTTGTGAAATTCAAGAAGAATGGCATATGGATATGGCGATGCCATATAGATGTGTCAAACCCTTTGAAAGAGACCTGCGACTATCTGAAGCGGTACTGTGAAGGATATAATGCTGCAATATTTTCTGTTGCAAAGTTTGCAATGACAATGTCCATAAATGAATTTATAATTACACCGTCCATAGACCCGTTGAGCGAAAAGAATAGAGAACTGACAGAAGATGAGATGAATGAGGTAACCGAAAGATTACAGATACCCACTGACAGGCCAATAATACTTCAGGTATCAAGGTTTGACAGATTTAAAGACCCGGTAGGCGTTATTAAGGCTTACAGGATAGTCAAAAAATATAATGACTGCATCCTTATCCTCGCAGGAAGCCCTGCAACGGATGACCCTCAAGGAGAAGTGGTACTGAAAGAGGTAAAGGAATATGCGGCAGACGACCCTGATATACAGATCCTTTTATTGCCACCCTTCAGTGATAGAGATATAAATGTACTGCAGTGCATAGCTACCGTTATTCTTCAGAAGTCCTTGAAAGAAGGCTTTGGTCTTACTGTATCTGAAGCTATGTGGAAGGGGAAACCTGTAATAGGCGGTGCAACTGGCGGGATACCTCTCCAGATAATACACGGATTTACCGGCTTTCTTGTCCATTCTGTGGAGGGTGCTGCGTTCAGGATAAGGCAGCTTCTGAATAATCCAGAGATGGCAAAGAGGATGGGAGAAAATGGCAGGGGATATGTAAGGACAAACTTCTTAATAACAAGGCAGATAAGGGATTATCTGTCTGTATGGTATTTTATTGAGAATAAGGGCAGTGCTCTTTTAGAGTTGTGATACAGTTAATAAGTTTACATTTAACTTGTTAGTTCCCTGCAGCTTGTTGCAGGAAGATTCATTTCTTTTAGAAAGGCCACAACAGTGATTATTCTGACTGTAAATACAGGAAGTTCATCTATCAGGCTTGCTGTATTTGTAAAAAATGACAACGGGATTAGTAAGCTTGCTGACAGGAAATATACCATTGAAGAAGAGCCGTCGTCTGTCTTAGAACTATTTATTCAGGAGCATAATGTTAAAGATATACATATTATTGCGCACCGCATTGTTCACGGCGGAACAAGGTTTACAGGCTCTTGTTTTATCAATGACGCAGTTGAAGCAGAGATTGACAAACTTTCCTCTCTTGCGCCGCTGCACAATCCCCATGCACTGAAATGGATAAGGACATGCAGTAAAATGTTCGGCGATGCAGTTCCTCAGGCGGCAGTCTTTGATACATCGTTTTACGCTGACCTGCCTGAAGTTGCTGCATTTTACGCACTGCCAAAGGATTTGTGCAGACAGTACGGGATACGGCGTTATGGATTTCACGGTATTGCCCACATCGCTATGTTGAAACGATGGGAAAAACTAAAGCCTGACTTGAAAGACGGCGGAAATGTGATTTCTCTTCAGCTTGGGGCGGGATGTTCGGTAACCGCAGTAATGCATGGAAGGGCAGTAGATACATCAATGGGATTTTCTCCGCTTGAAGGGCTGGTCATGGCAACACGCTCAGGCGATATAGACCCCGAAATTATATTCTAT
The DNA here is from genome assembly GCA_043804165.1 of Nitrospirota bacterium. Classification (GTDB taxonomy): domain Bacteria; phylum Nitrospirota; class Thermodesulfovibrionia; order Thermodesulfovibrionales; family UBA1546; genus UBA1546. The sequence goes on along the minus strand of JAZDJF010000112.1, from coordinate 2,999 downwards.
CTTGAGCGTTCAGCAGGCATATCACTTGCTGAGATTCAAAAAATGCTTAATCATTCATCAGGGCTTCTCGGCATATCAGGAATAAGCAGTGACATGAGCGTTCTCCTTCAAGACAGTTGTCCTGATGCACGTTTTGCAGTGGAGTTATTCTGCCACCGCGCCAGAAAATATATAGGTGCTTATATGAGTGTTCTTGGCGGCGCTGATGCGATCCTCTTTGGAGGAGGCATCGGAGAAAATTCCCCGCATGTGAGAGAACAGATACTTAATGGCATGGGATGGATGGGAGTAATTCTTGACACGTCCTCTAATAGTGCTACAATTGGAAAAGAGGCATGTATCAGCGCAGAGAATAGCAAGACTGCGGTGTGGGTTATTCCTGTTGATGAGGCATCTGTTATTGCGGAAGAGGCGGTTTCAGTGTTAGAGAAAAAGTAACTTTTTTATGGAGGCTGCAATGTCAAATATTCTTTCTAAGGAAGAACTAAAAAATATTGATGCATACTGGCGTGCTGCAAATTATCTTTCTGTCGGACAGATATATCTCTATAATAATCCGCTGTTGAGAGAGCCTCTAAATATTGGGCATATTAAACCCCGGATGCTCGGTCACTGGGGAACTACCCCGGGGCTTAATTTTATTTATGTTCATCTTAACAGAGTCATAACTGCTTACGATCTCAATATGATTTATATAGCAGGACCGGGACACGGCGGTCCGGCAGTTGTTGCAAATACATATCTTGAAGGGACTTACACTGATTTTTATCATCATATAACCCAGGATGCCGAGGGAATGAAAAAACTCTTTAAACAGTTTTCCTTTCCCGGCGGTATATCAAGCCATGCCGCGCCTGAGACACCGGGCTCCATTCACGAAGGCGGAGAACTGGGTTATTCAATTTCACATGCCTTTGGCGCCGCATTTGATAACCCTGACCTTATAGTTGCTTGCGTAGTGGGCGACGGTGAAGCCGAAACCGGCCCTCTTGCCACTGCATGGCATTCAAACAAGTTTCTAAATCCAGTTCGTGACGGAGCCGTGCTTCCTATCCTGCATCTAAACGGCTATAAGATAGCAAATCCAACAATACTTGCACGGATAAGCCATGAAGAACTGGAGAGCCTTTTTATTGGTTATGGTTATAAGCCTTATTTTGTTGAAGGGGATGAACCAGAGTATATGCATCAGCTCATGGCGTCAACGCTTGAGACAATTATTGGCGATATAAAGAGAATTCAGGACGATGCCCGTGCACATGGAATTATTGCAGGGCATAGATGGCCAATGCTTATACTGAGGACTCCAAAAGGCTGGACAGGACCAAAAGAAGTTGACGGACTGAAAACAGAAGGCTCATGGCGTTCGCATCAGGTTCCTTTTTCTGATATGGCAACGAGGCCTGACCATATAAAACTCCTTGAAGACTGGATGAGAAGCTATAAACCTGAAGAACTGTTTGATGAGAACGGGAAATTGATGCCGCAGATTGCTGCGCTTGCTCCCAAAGGAGACCGCCGCATGGGCGCTAATCCGCATGCCAACGGAGGCGTGCTGCTTAAGGATTTAAAAATGCCTGATTTCCGTGAATATGGAATTGATGTGCCTAAACCGGGGCAGGTTACAGGAGAGGCCACTCGCGAGATGGGACGTTTCCTGCGCGATGTTATGAAACTTAATCTTGACAGCAGGAATTTTCGTGTATTTGGCCCGGATGAAACTGCATCCAACCGTCTCGGTGCGTTATTTGAAGTAACTGATAAGACATGGGTGTGTAAGACATTTCCTGAAGATGAACACCTTTCCGTCAGCGGGAGGGTAATGGAAATCCTCAGTGAGCATACATGTCAGGGCTGGCTGGAAGGGTATCTCCTCACCGGACGGCATGGGCTTTTTTCTTGCTATGAGGCATTTATTCATATTGTGGATTCAATGTTTAACCAGCATGCCAAGTGGCTTAAGGTAACAACAAAAGAGATTCCATGGCGGCGGCCGATTGCTTCTCTCAACTACCTGCTGACATCTCATGTATGGAGACAGGATCATAACGGATTCTCACATCAGGACCCAGGCTTTATTGATATTGTAGTAAACAAGAAGGCGGATATTATTCGTGTGTATCTTCCTCCTGATGCCAACACGCTGCTGTTTGTGACTGACAAATGCCTGCGAAGCCGTAACTTTATCAATGTGATTGTGGCGGGGAAACAATCTCAGCCGCAATGGCTTGATATGGATGCAGCAATCAAACACTGTACAGCCGGAATAGGCATATGGGAGTGGGCGAGCAATGATAAAGGTTATGAGCCGGATGTTGTAATGGCGTGCGCAGGTGATGTGCCTACACTCGAAACGCTTGCTGCCGTAGACATACTGCGTCAGCAAGCGCCTGATTTGAAAGTGCGTGTGATTAATGTAGTTGACCTCATGACTCTTCAGCCAAAGGAAGAGCATCCCCATGGTCTGTCGGACAAGGAGTTTGATACCCTCTTCACCACAGACAAGCCGATTATATTCGCTTATCACGGTTATCCATGGCTTATACATAGGCTTACTTACCGCAGGACAAACCATAAAAATCTGCATGTGCGGGGATATAAAGAAGAGGGAACAACCACCACGCCCTTTGATATGGTTGTACTCAATGACCTTGATCGCTTTCATCTTGTTGCTGATGTTATTGATCGTGTTCATAAGTTTGAGCCTATAGCGCCTTACATTAAACAATTTGTACGCGATAAACTCATTGATCACAGGCAGTATATTACGCGTTATGGGCAGGACATGCAGGAGATTCGTGAGTGGAAGTGGACAGAATAAGAGTGGAGGAAATCTGTAATGTCAGCGAGGATGCGCAGTTTCATCAAAGATAATTTCGCAGAAAAAAATCTTATAGTGGCCTCTAACAGGGAACCATATATCCATAAGAAAAGCGGTCTCAGTATAAAGGTTGAAAAACCTGCAGGCGGTGTTGTCTCTGCACTGGATGATATCCTGA
>JAZDJF010000111.1:0-5698 GCA_043804165.1 Nitrospirota bacterium | reverse complement strand
CTCTGCTTCTTTCCTGAGTTCTTTGTCTATATGGTTACTGTATTCAATCCTTCCAACAGCATATATCTCATCTGCAAATTTTTTAAGATACGGATTTATCACATGAAGGGCAGTAAGCCTCCCATTGAATGCTCTGGTTATCTCTATAGCATAATTGATGGCTTTTTCCGTCCATTGTTCTCACCATCAATACAAAGAATAATATTTTTAATTATTGCCCGCGCATTAACTTCCATACATAATAAATCCTCTGGATGATAGTAAAATGTGTAAGGATGAGCATTACCCATAGAACCGGCACAAGCCATCCGGTTAAGGTTGCAAATATCAACAGTATAATCCTCTCCGGTCTTTCCATGATGCCGGTGCTGCATGATTCGCCAAGGCCCTCTGCCCTTGCCCTCGCATAGCTGATTAAAAGAGCGCCAACCAATGTGCCAAGGCTCAGGAAGGCTCCGGTATGCTCGCCTTTTGAAGCAAGATACCATGCAACAGAAAGAAAGAGAAACGCATCAGAATATCTGTCAAGCAGAGAATCAAGAAAAGCTCCAAACCGTGTAGCCCTGTTATTGACTCTTGCTATAATACCGTCAAGCATATCAAATAAACCTCCAGCGAGAATAAGCAGACCGCCAAGCTTTACATTATATGGAAGGACAAAAGCCGCAGCTACAGTTATAAGAAAACCGGCCGCTGTAAGCACATTAGGATTTAACGGAATTTTCTTAACAAGAGGAGTAAAAGGCTTATCAAGGAAATGGCCGAATTTAGCGCCAATCATCTATCCCTTTTTCCAGCAATAAATTCTTCCAGCATATCACGCGCCTTTTCATCTGAAAACTGCTTGATGGGATGTTTCATAAAATATGCTGAGGAAGAAACAAGCACACCACCTGTCTTTCTGTCACGCGCAATCCTGCAGCATCTTATTGCATCTATCACAACCCCAGCGCTGTTTGGCGAATCCTCCACAGACAGCCTGAGTTCAAAGTTAACAGGGATATTTCCAAAACCCCTCCCTTCCATCCTTAAAAAACAGACCTTGTTGTCTTTAAGCCATGGAATATAGTCCGAGGGACCAATGTGTATATTGTCAGCGTCAAGCGGATTCTCAAGCTGTGACTGGACAGCCTCTGTCTTTGAAATCTTCTTGGATTTCAGCCTTGTATGATTAAGCATATTCAGAAAATCGGTATTGCCTCCGACATTCAACTGATATGTATTGTCAATCTTTACACCCCTGTCAATAAATAACTTTGTAAGCATCCTGTGAATTATTGTCGCTCCCATCTGACTCTTGATGTCATCTCCTATTATTGGTATGTTCCTTTCCTCAAAGCGCCTTGCCCACGACCTGCTGGATGCTATAAAGACAGGCACGCAGTTAATTAAACTCACGCCGATTTTCAGACATGCCTCTGCATAAAAGGCAGTTGCCTTCTCAGAGCCTACAGGCAGATAGCTTAAGAGTATCTCTGCTCCGCTTTGTTTTAAAACTTTTACGACATCACACGGTTTTTTGTCAGCAGCAATAAATCTGCGTTTCTCAGGATAATCTTTCATGTGCTGTGATATGCCGTCCAGTATTTCTCCCATCTTAACGGTAACAGAATAATCATGGAGTTTCTTGTTGAATACTTTTGTACAGTTTGGCTCTGCAAACACAGCTTCTCTCAGCGGTCTGCCCACTTTTCTCCTGTCAATATCAAATGCGGCAACTATGTCTATATCCGCAGGCTTATATCCTCCGAGGTTATAATGCATCAGACCCAACGACTTGTCTGGATGCCTGTCTCCCAATCCTTTATAATATTCAATCCCCTGTATCAGAGAGCTTGCACAGTTTCCGATTCCGGCAATCGCAATGCGTACCTTACCTTTCATCTTTTTCAAGAACCTCCATTCATTTCGCTATGTCCTGGCTTTTATATTCCTGCTGTAAAGCAATGTTATAAGGTCTTCAAGTTTTATGTTGAACTCTTTAAGAAGGACATCCATTGACTCTTCGCAGTATAAAACAAATTTCTTCCATATCCTCTGGACAGTATCCTTGTCGATCTCCGCTGCTTCAGCTGCCTCCCTGAAACTCCTGCCTTCAAGGAGATAACGTATGACCTCCCTTATCTTTCCCTCTTCCGTGTGAAGGCCAAAAAAGAATGTGCTCCGCCTCTCTGAGAACTTGGAATTGCATGTCCTGCATTTAAGGAGCTTACGCCTGTCTTTTCCGTATCTGTCATATACGATTATATTGCCGAGTCCCCTATTCCCGTAATTGCCGCAGGATTCGTTAGGACAGAAAAAATCCCACAACTTTAGTGAAGTTTCCATACAGATAGATTTTATAAACTAAACCGATTTTTATGTCAAGGATAATCTTCAATAAAATGGGGACAGGGGATTTTTTGGTCGGGGCGACCCGATTTGAACGGGCGACCACTCGCACCCCAAGCGAGTGCGCTACCAGGCTGCGCCACGCCCCGATTTACTGAATCTTACTCAGGATTTCTTTGAGCCTTTTCCTTACATGCTCCAAGATTTTATCCGGCGGTGGGGTATCAACCGCTTTAGACTCTGCGGTATGCCTAACATAGCCCCGCTGTATCTGCGGGGCAAACCTTTTCCTGACGCCTTCAATCGTGTATCTCTCCTGATAAAGAAGTCTTTTTATCTCCAGAATAAGTTCAAGGTCTTTTTTAACATATACTCTCTGACCGGACTTATTCTTTCTCGGTTTTAAAAACGGAAATTCGGTCTCCCAGTATCTGAGCACATAAGGCTCAATATCTGCAATCCTGCTAACCTCTCCTATCTTATAAAAGAGCTTATCAGGAATAGGATTCCGCATATCAACAGTTTTAGCAGAAGGTTTATGCATATCTTTACTCTATGATCATCTTTAATTTGTTGCTTGCCCTGAATGTAATTACCTTGCGCGGCGATATCTCAAGGTCTTCGCCGGTTTTGGGATTTCTCCCCCTCCTTGCAGCCTTTTTCCTAACATGGAAGGTTCCAAAACCGGAAACCTTAACAGACTCTCCTTCTTTAAACGTCTGTTTGAGCGTATCAAATATTATTTCAATTATGTCCTGCGCCTCTTTTTTAGAGAGGCCTACCTTTTCAAATATTGAATCTGCAATGTCAGCCTTTGTCATATTTACTCCTTAAATCATATGTTATTTAGAACACTAATTTTCTTAATTATATTAAGGAGATAGCTCCTTGTCAAGAAGAAATTAGTTTAAATCTTAAAATAGCCAACCATCCGGCCTCTGTGCTATTATAACAAGGAGGAATTTTATGGCATACAGAGATCTCAGGGATTTTATAACTCTGCTTGAAAATAGAGGACTTTTGCATCGCATAAAGGCAGAGGTTGACCCCTTGCTTGAGATATCCGAGATTACAGACAGGATGTCAAAGAGTCCGAACGGCGGAAAGGCATTGCTGTTTGAAAATGTAAAAGGCTCTTCTTTCCCTGTTGCCGCAAACCTCTTTGGCTCACTTGAAAGGATGTGCATTGCGCTTGAAGTAAGCAAGCTTGATGACGTAGCAAAGCGTATAGAGGACTTACTGAATCAAGCGCCTCCGAAGACATTCCTTGAAAAGATTGCAATGCTTCCAAAACTGATTGAGCTTTCGAAGTATCTTCCTAAATATGTTAAAAGCGCGTCATGTCAGGAGGTCATAGAAAAAGACAACCCTGACCTTTCAAAATTTCCAATAATAAAATGCTGGCCTCATGACGGACAGGCAGAAGACGAAGGAAGATTCATTACACTTCCAATGGTCTTTACAAAAGACCCTGAGACAGGAAGGCCCAACTGCGGGATGTACCGCATCCATATATACGATAAGAAAACAACAGGGATGCATTGGCATATACATAAGGACGGAGCACGACATTATGAAAAATATAAAAAGCTTGGGCAGAGAATGCCTGCCGCAATTGCCGTTGGAGGCGACCCTGCTGTAATTTATTCTGCAAGCGCACCATTGCCTGAGGCAATAGATGAGATGCTTTTTGCAGGCTTTTTGAGAAAGTCTCCTGTAGAAATGGTGAAATGCATAACAAATGATATTCAAGTCCCTGCAAATAGCGAGCTTGTCATTGAGGGTTATCTTGAGCCTGGAGAGACACGCATCGAGGGGCCATTCGGAGACCACACAGGTTTTTACTCTCCCGCAGAACCCTACCCTGTCTTTCATGTGACATGCATCACGCATAGAAAAGACATGATATATCCGGCAACCCTTGTAGGGAAACCTCCGATGGAAGACTGCTATATGGGAAAGGCAACCGAACGGATATTTCTTCCACTGCTAAGGCTTGATTTCCCTGAGATAAAGGGCATAAATCTTCCGATGGAAGGCGTATTCCATAACTTTGCCCTTATCTCCATAAAAAAGAGCTACCCGGGCCATGCAAGAAAGATAATACACGGGTTATGGGGAAAGGGTCAGATGACGTTTGCCAAGCTGCTCATCGTTGTTGATGATGATGTTGACGTTCAGAACCTTTCATACACTGCATGGAGAGTGCTTAATAATGTTGACTGGAAGAGGGATGTTGTGATTTCAGAGGGCCCCCTTGATGCGCTTGACCATGCTGCAAACTGGCCAAGATACGGGGCAAAGATGGGGATAGATGCAACAAGGAAGATGCGTGAAGAGGGGATGATGCGCGACTGGCCTGAGGAGATTTATATGACGGATGAGATTAAGAAACTTGTTGATAGAAGATGGAGGGAGTATGGATTTTAAATTAAAAGAGACAGGATATGGCGTTTTCGCTCATTCTCGGGCTATTGCCCTCCGAGGCTTTTGCCTCATTTTTATTAAAATCTATCTGGGAATATCGGCAAAAAAAACCGCTCAAATGCCATATCCTGTCTCTTGAGTTAATACCATGACACGCATTTTCATAACATGGCTTATAAACACAATAGCAATAATGCTTGCTATTAAATTCGTTCCTGGGATTACCTTCTCGGGCGAATGGTGGGGTATTCTGCTCACAGGCGTCGTCTTCGGCCTTGTGAATACATTCATACGCCCGCTCATAAAGTTCTTTACCCTGCCGCTTCTCATATTCTCACTTGGACTCTTTACATTTGTGATAAATGCCGCAATGCTCGGCATCACTTCCTGGGTATCGGAAAGAATAAATCTGGGTTTTCACGTTGAAGGTTTTAAATCTGCCTTCATAGGAGCGTTTCTCATCAGCATCGTAAGCCTGGCGCTCTCCTGCCTCGTGAACAGAGGAGACAGAAAACGGCACCCGGAAAGCTGAGAGTTTTTCATGTGTTTTTCTCTTGTTTACTCTTTAAGACAGGTATAAAATATAAAACTTAGAGAGGCAACAAAGACAATCACAATGGAAAAACAATCACAGACAAAAGGCATAATCAGGTCGCTGGGTCTCGTCTTCGGAGACATCGGCACAAGCCCGATATACACACTTACAGTCGTATTTCTCCTTCTGAAACCTACGCATGACAATGTTATCGGCGTCCTGTCTTTGATCGTCTGGACACTTGTAACCCTTGTAACCGTGCAATATGCCTGGCTTGCTATGAGCCTGAGCAGACGGGGAGAGGGAGGCGACATCGTTCTCAGAGAGATTTTCCTTTCGCTTTCCGGCTCAAGAAAAAAAATGCTGTTTATAGCAGTTTTGCCAATCATAAGCGTTTCATTGCTT
>JAZDJF010000110.1:0-7483 GCA_043804165.1 Nitrospirota bacterium | reverse complement strand
CAATCCTATTTATGAACAAAACATAAGATTGCTGTATACGGAGCAATCAAATCACACAATAGCCAGCACAAGCTATAGAACAATCGTTCATTTTTAGAGCAAATACCACATATTGTGGCATTCACCTAAACAGGCACAAGTATTAACCCAAAAGATGCATTTAAATGATGTCCCGATACACATCGGGATCGATACCTTGTGCGTGATGTAAGATACATGATGCACGATGCATGACAGAAAACTTTTTATCATGTATCATGAATCCTGAATCAAGCATCTTAAATCTTCATCGAGTTAAAGTCCCGATACACATCGGGATTGAGCAATGTCTGCATCATTCGGGTTAAGCCTGAGATACAATCTCTGCATGCACTTGACATATATATATATAAGCAACTCATAAAATTTAAACATGCCAGTTGATGATAAAGTAGTCCTGAGATTCACTAACGGCAAACTAAAGACAATTTTGCCGATGGCTCGTAGAGTAGAATTATTTATCGGTCATAGGGTATACTTACACATCAGTTTTCACATTTTAGGAGGAAACAATGATAAGGCTTAAGGCATTCATTTGCGTATTAATGATTGTGGCGCTATGCGGTGTTTCAAGCGCAGCTATACTTCTCGACAAGGTGATTGCAGTCGTGAATCAGGAAGTCATCACATGGAGTGATTTATATAAGGCAATGGAATTTGAAGCAAGCGATAAAATTAAAGATCTGAAAGAAGAGGAAAAGAGAAAGATATTTAAGGAAAATGAGGGACCATTCCTTGAAGTCCTGATAGACATGAAATTGCAGATTCAGGCTGCAAAGCAGAAAGGTATAGATACAGCGGCAGAAGAGATAACCGAGGCTATAAACAACATAAAGAAAAAATATTCCATGGACGAGCAAACATTGACAGCCTCCCTGAAAAAAGAAGGGTTCACATTAGATGAATACAAGAAAAAACTCTCAGAACAGATTATATTGAACAGGGTCGTTTCGCAGGAGGTAAGAAATAAAATAGTCGTTTCTGATGCTGAGATAGCGAAATATATAGAAAAGAGCAAGGATACCCTGATAACTGATGACGCTTACAGGATAAGGCAGATCTTTTTCAGGAAGCCAAACAGCGCTGCTGACAGAAAAACAATGGAAGAAAAGGCAGGAACTGTCTATCAGCAGATAAAGGCCGAAGAGGATTTTGCTTCCCTTGCACATAAACATTCCGAAGACCTGTCAGGCAAGGCTGGCGGAGACCTCGGATTTATTAAAAAGAGCCAGATGGCAAAAGAATTCACAGATGTTTTATCTCAGATGAAAGCAGGCGACATCAGTCAGCCATTCTGGACTGACATGGGATTACATATCATCAAACTCGAAGAAAAAATAGAAAAACAGAGCGAAGCCGCAATAAAAGAATCCGCCAAAAATAAGCTAATTGAACAGCGTTTTTCCGAAAAATACAAGCACTGGCTCAGAGAACTAAGAGAAACCGCCTACATTGAGATAAGACTTTAGTTCAGCAAATGCAAAAATGGAGGGCATGTGATTATGCTGAAGATAGGTGTCCTTGCATCAGGCCGCGGCTCTAACTTTCAGGCAATAATAGATGCGATAGAAAATAAAAATCTCAAGGCCTCAATAGAGATATTGATAACAGATAATCCATCCGCCTTTGCAATAGAACGGGCTAAGAGGCATAACATAAAATATATCTTTATAAACCCGAAGGAGTTTGCAACAAAGGATGAATTCTTCAAAAAAATTGCAAACGAACTTAAATCACGCGGCGTTGAACTCGTCATACTCGCAGGATTTATGAGGATTGTAAGAAAACCCCTGATAGACGCATTTCCCAACAGGATAATGAATATCCATCCTGCGCTGCTTCCTTCATTCCCGGGACTGCACGGACAGAAACAGGCTCTTGATTACGGCGTAAAGATTTCAGGATGCACAGTTCATTTTGTTGATGAGGGCATGGATACAGGGCCTGTAATTATCCAGGCAGCGGTCCCTGTGATGCCTGATGACACTGAAGACACACTTTCAGAGCGAATACTGAGCTTTGAGCACAGGATATATCCTGAAGCAGTAAGGCTCTTTTCCGAGGGAAGGCTCGTTATAAATGGGAGAACCGTTAAAATAAAGGAGCATCATGGGGTCTCGTCAAGTATTGTAAATCCACCGTTCAGGCAAGAATAGCCGATACCCATCAACTGACAGCCTATAGTGGACGCTAAAAATAAGATGACATGATTGTCATTCCCGCTTGTCGGGAATCCTTCTTTAAGAACGATGCTGGACAAGCCAGCATGACAACTAATTTAAGTCTTTTACTATAATAGCTCTAATCATGAGAATCTCCGCAGGCAATCTAAAAGGAAGAAAGATAAACTTCAGAGAAGCACAGACGGCTGCTGCAAAACAGGATGCATTAAGGCCAACATCATCTAAGGTCAGAGAGTCTGTTTTCAATATCATAGGCAACTTAATCGTGGATGCTAAATTCATTGACCTCTACGCAGGCACAGGCGCGGTAGGGATAGAGGCTCTCAGCAGAGGAGCAAACGCTGTTTTTTTTGTGGAAGCGAACAGAAAAAGAACAGAACAGATAGAGAAGATGCTGAAAGACTGCGGATACCTCTCAAGTGCTGATATCATCAGAGGAGAGGCATCCGCCTTCATAGCCAAGGCAGTAAAGGAGGGTTTGAAGTTTGATATAATCTTCCTTGACCCTCCTTATCATTCAGGAGAACTTGAACACATACTTCCTCAGTTGTCTGACGGAGATCTGCTTAATGACAAAGGCATTATAATTGCAGAACACCTTTCAAAGAAAAAACTGCCTGATGAGATAGGTAATTTCGTGCAGAAGAAGGCTTACAAATACGGCGATACTATGCTAACATTATACAGGAAAAAACAATGGAAAAAACTGCGATATATCCCGGAACCTTTGACCCTATAACAAGCGGCCACATAGACCTCGTAAAAAGAGGGCTTAGAATATTTGACAAGGTTATTATCGCTATAACAACGGTGCAGAAGAAACAACCTTTGTTCAGCACTGAGGAACGCATTAAGCTGATAAAAAAATCTCTCAAAGGCTTAAAAAATGTCAGCGTTGATTCATTTGACGGGCTTTTGATTGAATATGTAAAGTCAAAGAACGGAATAGCTATTATAAGAGGACTGCGCGCCGTGTCTGATTTTGAATATGAACTTCAGATGGCGCTGATGAACAGAAGACTGGCAGTTGGAATAGAGACTGTTTTTATGATGCCTTCAGAGGAATATTCGTTCCTGACATCCACCGTTGTAAAAGAAGTTGCGTCATTCGGAGGCTCGGTAAAAGGGCTTGTTCCTGAAGCAGTGGAAAATGCATTAAGGAGAAAATTCAAAAAATGATAACGATTGCCAATGGCTCGTAGAGCGGCATCTGATGACGAGGGAAACCTTTCAATAATCTCTCCTGAGAGACAGATAAAACAGGGGGCAAGAGTAAAGTAACCTATCACAACTCATACTCATTCCCTTTTGAAGGAACATGAGTGACAAAGCCGTATTTCTCTTTTATCATCTCTGAAAATGCAAGCGATGTTTCCTCTTCCCCGTGAACCACAAAGACCTGCGGACTATCTTTGAATAATGAAAGCCATTCAAGGAGTTCTCTCTGGTCAGCATGAGCAGAGAACCCGCCGAGTGTATATATCCCTGCCTTCATTGCTATCTCTTCCCCAAAGATACGCACAACTCTTGCTCCGTCAACAATCCTTCTGCCGAGTGTGCCTCTTGCCTGAAATCCTGAAAATATAATGCTGCACTCAGGCCTCCAGAGGTTATGCTTAAGATGATGTCTTATTCTTCCGCCTTCACACATGCCGCTTCCGGCAATAATTATCGCATGGGATTTAATCTTATTCAGCGCAATGGATTCATCAACAGAATTGGTAAACCTGAGCCTGATGCTGTCTCCCACCGAGCTGGCGCTGAGAATCCTTTTTGCCTCATCATCAAAACACTCAGGGTGTGCAAGATAGGTCTTTGTCGCTTTCTCAGCCAAAGGGCTGTCTATATAAACATTGATTTTGTAGAGCCTTCCTTCACGCACGAGCCTGTTAAGCACATACAGGAGATCCTGCGTCCTTCCAATAGCAAAGGCAGGGATAATAACATTTCCGCCTTTTTTGAATGTCACCTTTATAACTTCCACAAGCTCGTCAATAGTCTCTGACATGCCTTTGTGGAGCCTGTTGCCGTAAGTTGATTCCATGACAACATATTCAGCCTCTGTTGCAAGCGATGGATCATTTATTATCGGGTTTCCTTTTCTTCCGATGTCTCCTGAGAATATTATTTTTTCCTCTTTATGCCCGTCCTGAAACCATATCTCCAGACTGCCTGAACCTAAAATATGACCTGCATCAAGGAATCTATACTTTATGCCCTTCCCTGTATGCTCAACCTTTCCATAAGAAACTTTCTTGAAAAATGGGATTGAAGCCTTAACGTTATCAACTGTGTAAAGCGGAAATACAGGTTCTTTACCTGCCCTTAACGCTCTTTTCGTATGCCATTCAGAATCAGTTTCCTGAATATGCGCTGAATCATAAAGCATCAGTTCTGCAAGGTCTGCAGTCGCAGAGGTTGTAACTATCTTCCCGCTGAAACCATCCCTTACAAGTTTCGGGATAAGCCCGCTGTGGTCAATATGAGCGTGTGTGAGAAACAGATAGTCTATTTCCGCAGGATTAAACAAAAAAGGCGCTCTGTTAATGTCATAGGAGTCTTCTCCCTGAAACATGCCGCAGTCAACAAGCATCTTGATTTCAGATGTCCGGATATAAAAGCATGACCCTGTAACGGTTCTAACGCCGCCAAGAAATTGTATTTTCACTTTATTACCCCGCTTATTCTCATTTGGTTAGCACTATCAGTTTACTTCATTACTGTTTTCTTAATCAAAAAGAGCGGCTCCTGTATGAACTCGCTGCGGCACATGGGGCATTTGCCTGGTTTTTTAAGCCTTTCCCTTTTCCTGAATACAAAACCGCACTTCGTGCATTCAGCAGGCATAATTACAAGATTTGCATCTCTTGTATTAAGTGTCCTCCGAATATGTTCAAGGTGTTCGTAGACCTCTTTTTCAGGTATGCTCACGCTGCCTGATATTTCCTTAGCAGAGAATGTCTGCTCTTCAAGGAGGGAAATTATTCCCTGGCGGACGGTTTCATGCCTTTCAACAGGAACAGGCGGTTCTTTATGCCTTTTCTTCAATCATTCACCTCTGCAAATCAGGCTTTTTATTTTCAGTTTAAGTTTAAAACAGTGGTTACCGCTAAAGCCTGGTAATCTTGACCTTGGATATTTTCCTGTCTTCCATCTCAAGTATGAGGAACCTGAGGTTGTGATACCTGACCTGCTCGCCTACCTTAGGAAGCCTTCTGAAAAGCCCGAAAACAAATCCGCCGATTGTATGAAAGTCTTGGCTTGCAAGTTCAACTCCGACAAGCTCGTTAATCTCATCAAGCCCTGTCTGCCCTGCGACTATGAATGTCCTTTCATCAATAATTTCAACTTCCTTTTCTCCTTCCATCGCCTCAAACTCATCCTGAAGACCTCCGACTATTTCCTCCATTATATCCTCAAGCGTTATAAGCCCGGCTGTGCCGCCATATTCATCCATAACTATAGCTATCTGGATTTTTTTCTTCTGCATCTCATCAAGAAGTTCTGTCACCATCTTGTTTTCAGGAATATAATAAGCCTCACGCACAATCTCCGTTATAGGCGTATAGTTCTGTATTTTACCCTGCGCCATCTGTTTCACTATGTCCTTCACATAAAGGATTCCGGTAACGCTATCTATATTCTCCTTTATAACAGGGTAGCGTGAATAACCCTCTTCCAATACAAGCTTCAGGGCATCACCAACCGTTGAATCATCAGGTATGGAGACTATCTCTGTGCGCGGCACCATCGCCTCTGTTACAACCTTATCTCCGAATTCAAAAACTTTATGAAGCATCTGCCTCTCTTCTTCTTCAAGAGTCCCCTCTTCTTCGCCTATATTTATCATCGTCTTTATCTCCTCTTCTGTCACAAAAGGGGATACAGACTTTTTCTTGCCTCCCAACATCCTGATTATAAGATTAGATGTGATCTTAAATATCCAAACAAGCGGTGAAATCAGCCTGATATAAAACGCAACAGGCCTTGCAAGCAGCAAAGAGACCTTTTCTGAATGAGCAACCGCAAATGTCTTCGGCGCCAGTTCTCCGAATACAACGGTAAGGAATGTCATTACAATTATGGCTATTATTATTCCGTCTTCACCGAAATACTTTAATGCGAGCGCTGTCCCTATTGATGTTGCAAGGATTGTAAACAGGTTGCCTGAGAGTATTACTGCGCTGAAAAGCTTGTCATGCTCATCCAGTATCTTCTGCACAGCCTTTGCCCTGCTGTCGCCCTTCTCCATGAGACTTCTTATCCTTATCTTATTTACAGCGATAAAGGACGATTCAGAGCTTGAAAGGACAGCAATAAATATAATGGATAAGGCAATAATAATTATTGAAAATATACTGTGTGGCTCCATGGCTTCAGTTAAAAGTTATGAGTTGCCCGCATCGAACGGGTTCGCCTGAGGCAAAAGAGTTAAGAGTTTTTATGCTTTTCATTTTTAACTTTCAACTTTACACTTTCAACTTCTCTATGACCGTATCAGCCACCTCAGATGTGCTGGCAGCAGTCGGGTCATCGGGTTTTGGTTTCATGTCATAGGTTACGTGCCTGCCTTCTTCTATAACAGAGGCAATTGCAGCCTCAAGTCTTTGTGCGGCATCTGTTTCACCTATATATCTCAGCATCATCACTCCTGAAAGCATCATAGCAAACGGATTCATCTTATTCAATCCCTTATATTTTGGCGCGCTTCCGTGTGTAGGTTCAAATACTGCTATCTCATCTCCTATATTTGCCCCGGGCGCAAGCCCCAACCCTCCTATAAGCCCCCCAGCAAGGTCTGAAACAATATCTCCGTAGAGATTCGGCAGCACAATGACATCATACAACTCAGGCTTCTGTACAAGCTGCATGCACATATTGTCAATAATCCTGTCTTCAAACTCTATGTCATTGTATCTGGAAGCAACACCCCTTGCTGCTTCAAGGAATAAGCCGTCAGAGTGCTTCATTATGTTTGCCTTATGGACTGCGGTAACTTTTTTCCTTTTATTCTTTCTCGCATATTCAAATGCGAATCTTACTATCCTTTCACTGCCGTAAACAGAAATTGGTTTTATGCTTATGCCTGAGTCCTGCCTTATGTTCTTTCCTGTTGCTGTTTTCACAAAGTCGATCAGTTTTTTCGTCTCTTCCTTGTCCTTCTGAAACTCTATGCCTGCATAAAGGTCTTCCGTGTTTTCCCTCACAATAATAAGGTCAATATTCTCATATCTTGTTCTTGCGCCTTTAAAGCTCCTGCA
>JAZDJF010000109.1:0-2454 GCA_043804165.1 Nitrospirota bacterium | reverse complement strand
TTCAGGCGCCCCTAAATATGAATGCCGTAGAGGAATATAGTATCCTGTTTCTTTTTCAGCGCTAACAGAGAACCCGACAATGCTGTCAGCCATCGGATCTTTGCCTGTTGCCTCAACATCAAACGCAAACTCATCTTTAATGGCCGATGCAACCGCCTTTAGTTTATCCGTAGAAAGCACGGCCTCATAATTCTTCTCATCTGTTGCTACCGCAGGCACAAGTTTCTTCAGGCTGGTGAATTCAAATTCACTGAACAAAGACAAGAGCCTTAACCAATCAGGCTCCTTCAGCCTGAATTCCTTCAGGTCAAAATCAACAGGGACGGATGTGTCTATTGTTGCAAGTCTTTTGCTCAGCCTTGCAATATCAGCATTCTCGGAAACAAGGCTCCTCAGCCTTTCCTTTTTTATCATCTCAGGGTGAGAAAGCATCTCATCAAGCCCCTTAAATGCTGTCAGCAGTTCTTTTGCCGTCTTTTCTCCAATGCCCTTAATACCGGGGATATTGTCAGCAGCGTCTCCTGTTAATGCCATAAATTCAGGGACTCTCTCAGGTTCAACCCCGAATTTTTCTTTTACATATTCATTGTCAAGTATGCGGTCTTTCACAGGGTCGTATATCTTTATATTCTCATCAACAAGCTGGAGCATGTCTTTATCAGCGGTCACTATAAAAACACTTGACCTTTTTTTGCCTGCTTCTTTTGCAATTGTGCCGATGAGGTCGTCTGCCTCATATCCCGGCATCTCAAAAATACTGATATTAAAAGCAGCTATCATTTCCCTTATGCGAGGCAATTGCCGTACAAGCTCATTGGGCGTTTCCGGCCTCTGCGCCTTATATTCCTTAAAAATCCTGTGCCGTTCAGTCAGCTCAGGCGTGTCAAAAAAAACAGCAACCCCGTCTGGCTTTTTCTCTCTTATGATTTTAAGCAGCGTGGTGGTAAACCCGTAGATTGCGTTTGTTGGAAAGCCCTTGGAATTCGTCAGCCCTTTAATCGCATAAAATGCGCGATAGACGTAAGAATTGCCGTCAATGAGATAAAGATTCATTCTGGCATTATATATGTTAAATTGACTAAGTTTCCATATTATTTTATATTAAATAAATCACATAATTTGCCAAAGGAGGACAACTTGCTTAAAGCCGTCGAAGATCTCAGTACAACGAAGAAACGCCTGAAGATAGAAATACCGTCTGAGGCTATTGAAAAAAAGATTAAAAACTCTCTTGAAAAAGCCCGCCAGAAAGCAAAGACACCCGGGTTCAGGCCCGGGAAAACACCTATGAACATCATTGAAAAACACTATGGAAAGAGCGCTGAGGCAGAGGCTTTGGAAGAAGTCATCCCGGAGTTTTATGACAGGGCATTAAAAGAAGCGGCTATCGTGCCTGTTACAAGGCCTGCGATTGAGGGAGGGGTAAACTTCGAGCGCAATAATCCGCTTTCACTGTCTTTCACCCTTGAGATAAGACCGAATATTGAAAACCTGAAATACGAAGGCATTAAAACAAAAGATATACCTGTGATTGTCTCTGACGAAGATGTTGACAATGCATTAAAAAGGCTTCAGGAAGGCAAGGCCACCTATGAGATTGCCGACAAAGCGATAGAGACCGGAGATTTATTAACCATTGACTATGAAATGAAATACGACGACCAGACAACCACTGCAAAAGATCAGGTTTTTATGGTAGGCTTCACAGGCCTGCCAAAGGAAATTTCAGAGAGCCTCACAGGCAAAAAAGCCGGCGACGTCGCTGAGGTTGAGGCGCAATTCCCTCAGGATTTCCACGCAAAGGCTATTGCAGGAAAAAAGGTTCTGATAAAAAATACAGTCAAGGCCGTAAAGAAAAAAATCCTTCCTGCCATAGACGACGAGCTTGCAAAAGACCTCGGGTTTGAAAACCTCGATGCGCTTAAGGCAGGCGCGAAGAAAGAGATTGAAAAGGCAAAAAAAGAACAGACACAAAAAATACAGAAGGATGAGATACTTGAATCTCTCACGGGTTCGCATAATTTTGACATCCCCGAATCAATGCTTGAAAGGGAGCTAACAGCTATAGTTCACGAGGCAAAGACATTAAAAAAATCCGACAAGGATGAGGCTGCCCTCCGTGACGAATTAAAGCCCGATGCAATAAAAAACGTAAGGGCAATGATTCTTCTCTCTGTTATCGGAGAAAAGGAAGGAGTAACAGTAACAGACGAGGAGCTTAAAGAAAAGATCCTTGAAATTTCACAGCAGCTTTCTATGACGCCTGAGTCCCTTATAAAGATATATGCTCAGAGAGACGGTTCGCTGGAAGGGCTCAGAAATAACATACATGAACAAAAAGTCTTAGACCTCCTGCTTTCAAGGGCAGTTATAGAGAAAGGAGAATAATGTGAGCATAATCCCATTTGTAATTGAGCAGACAGGAAGAACAGAACGGGCTTACGATATCTACTC
>JAZDJF010000108.1:0-3267 GCA_043804165.1 Nitrospirota bacterium | reverse complement strand
AGAGGGCTTGATGTCCTCCACAAGCTCCAGAAGATGTCCAATGTGACTGTAAAAATAGTTGATGAGGATTTCCCGAAAATAAAGGAGGTTGATTCAAAACTCGTAGCGCTTGCGCGGCAGCTTGACGCAAAAGTAATAACCAATGACTTTAATCTCAACAAGATTGCCGAACTTCAGGGAGTATCTGTCCTGAACATACATGAACTTGCAAATGCCCTGAAGCCTGTTGTCCTTCCCGGTGAAACCATAAAACTCTTTGTCACCAAAGAAGGGAAGGAGCATAATCAGGGGGTAGCATATCTTGATGACGGCACGATGGTTGTTATAGAAAACGGCAAGAGGCTTATCGGTAAAAACGTTGATGTTACTGTGACAAGCGTCCTCCAGACAACAGCAGGCAGGATGATATTCTCCAAGACAAAAGAGGATTACGAGAGAGAGAATTGAGGGCGGTAAAATAGTTTATGCGTTTATTTAACAGCAAGGGCATAGCATGTTGGCCAACATGTTATACCCTTGCTTAGCTTGATGAATATGCAAATTGACAAATGAAAAAAGTTACAGCCATTGTTCCGGCAGCCGGGCTTGGAAAAAGATTTGGACAGAAAGGCAACAAGCCGTTCCAGATGCTTGGCAATAAACCGCTAATTGCATGGGTTTTTGAGGTATTAGAATCCATTAACGAGATTGCAGAGATACTGCCTGTTTTTAAAAAAGACGATATGGCGCTTGGATGTGATTTGTTAGAGAAATTTAAATTCTCAAAGGTCAAAAGGATTGCGCCCGGAGGAAAAGAGAGGCAGGACTCTGTTTACAGCGCGCTTACTTTGATAGACAAAGAAACAGATGTCGTGCTTATACACGACGGCGTGCGGCCGCTCATTGAAAAATCTATCGTTGAAGAATCAATAAGACAACTCAGGAGAGTTGACGGTGTTGTTGTCGGGGTCCCACTTAAAGACACAATAAAAGAAGTCAGGTGTCAGGTGTCAGGTGTCAGGAGAAAAGGGGAAGAAATCATTGTGAAGAAAACATCAAATCGGAGTGTTCTCTGGGCGATACAGACGCCTCAGGTCTTTAAATATTCTGTGCTGATGAAGGCATACAGGAAAGCAATGGACGAGAGGTTCTACTCAACAGACGATTCAGCAATAGTAGAGAAATACGGAGGCAAAGTAAAAGCAATAATGGGCTCTTACAGCAACATAAAGATAACAACTCCCGAAGACCTAAATATAGCAGAACTCCTTTTAAGAAAGAGGGCAGAAAGCGCATCATGAGAACAGGCTTTGGATATGATTCCCACAGACTTATTAATGGCCGCAAACTCATCATCGGAGGAGTAGAAATACCTTTTGAGAAGGGGCTGACAGGGCATTCGGATGCAGATGTCCTCTGCCATTCAATAATAGATTCTCTAATCGGCGCCCTCGGGCGCGGAGATATAGGAAACCACTTTCCTGACACAGAACCGGAATGGAAAGACGCATCAAGCATTGCCTTGCTTAAGAATGTTATTGAAATGGTCGCCATGAATGGTTTTGAGGTCCTGTGGATAGACTCAACAATAATTGCGGAAAGACCAAGGCTCTCGCCATACATTGATTCCATGAAAAAGGCTCTCAGCAGCGCAGGGATTCCTCCGGAACTTATCAATATAAAGGCAAAGACAAATGAAGGAATGGGTTTTACAGGCAGGGGCGAAGGCATTGCAGCATATGCTGTATGCCTGCTCGGGAAAACCTGATCTGAATCTGATTGACCCAAAAAATGCATTTGACAGCGGCATAGGTGACTGAAAAGTCTTTATGCCGCTGTGCTTTAAGGTTAATTGCATTTTTCTGGTTGAATATTGCATATGGACGGAAAAAATTTAGTTATAAACCTCAACAAGCCAAAAGGAATGACCTCACAGCAGGCAGTCACAAAGGTCAAAAAGCTCTTCGCTGCGAGAAAAGCCGGACACGCTGGAACGCTTGACCCGATTGCTGCAGGCGTCTTGCTTGTATGCCTAAACGAGGCAACAAAAATAACAAGATTCCTTGCAGACGCCGACAAAGAATACCTTGCCATGATGAAACTCGGCGAACGGACAGACACCTTAGATTCCGAAGGAAAAATAATTTATAAAGCGCCTCATTTCTTCGTTGATAAGAATCTGATAGAAACTGTCCTTGAGCGCTTCAGAGGCAATATTGAACAAATTCCTCCTATGTATTCTGCAATAAAGGTCGCAGGCAAACCTCTCTACATGCTTGCACGCAAAGGCATAGAGGTAGAAAGACAACATAGAAGCGTAAATATATATAAGCTTGATATGAGCGAACTTTCCCCTCCTTTTCTGGAGATAAGAGTGCTATGCTCCAAGGGAACATATATCCGCACACTGTGTGATGACATAGGAACAGCGATTGGAATAGGAGCGCATGTCGTTGAACTTAAGAGGACAAAAATAGGAGATTTTATGCTTAAGGACTCAGCAGGATTTGACGAATTGCCTCATAAAGAAAAATCTGTTCGTTCCATTGACGCTTCACTCAGCCATCTTAAAGATATCATCCTCAGCAGCCGTGACTTTATCAGGATGGCAAACGGGGCTATGATTACATCCGAGAATTTGCCTGAATTACCGGCAGATTCGTATCTGAGACTTAAAAATCCTGACGGTAAATTGTTTGCAATAGGCAAGTCAACAGGCTCAGGGATAAAAATAGAGCGGCTGCTGCACATCCTTTAGCAGTATGGCTGAATCGCCAATTCTTAAACCAATATCTTAAAAATTCTGCGAAAGCTTTTGATATATCTGGAAAATTCACATAAAAATAACTTGACAAGTTGCGTATTTTCTGGTATTTATTAAGTTATGATTTTTGGCGCCAAAGACCCTATAGGCCTGGACATAGGCTCCAGCTATTTCAAGGTAGTGCAGGTCAAAGACACAAAGAAGGGCTACGAGCTGGAACTTTTTGATACGCTTCCGATTGCGCCTGAGATTATAGTTGATGGAGACATAATAGACTCGCTCAGGCTGGTAGAAGCCCTCAAGGAACTTACAAAAAAAGCCCGCTTAAAAACAAAGGATGCAGTAATAGGAATCTCAGGGCATGCCTCAGTGATTATAAAGCGTATATCGCTTCATGAGATGTCAGAGGATGAGCTTGCCGAATCAATAAAATTTGAGGCGGAACAGTACATCCCGTTTGACATTGAGGATGTGAACCTTGACTTTCAGATACTCGGCCCCAGAGAAGAGCCCGGGCAGATGGA
>JAZDJF010000107.1:0-3201 GCA_043804165.1 Nitrospirota bacterium | reverse complement strand
GGATTTTCAAACTGCTGCGGCATAAAATAACCTGTGCTTGCCCTGTAAATCTCCTCTGCCTTCTCAACAGCTCCCATCATTCCCCTCTTGCCTTCTGTCAGAACAAGCTCTGCGCCATAAGCCTGAAGCAGATGTCTTCTTTCCATCGACATTGTCTCAGGCATTGTAAGGATTAGTTTGTATTCCTTTACTGCCGCTACCATCGCAAGCCCTATTCCGGTATTTCCGCTTGTAGGCTCTATGATTGTGCCTCTGGGTTTAAGCGCCCCGCTCTTCTCTGCTGACTCTATCATTGAAAGGGCAATCCTGTCTTTCACAGAGCCGCCTATGTTGTATCCCTCAAGTTTTGCCCAGACCTCAGCGTCATCCGCCTGACATAAGCGGTTGATCTTCACCAGAGGCGTATTGCCGATCAAAGTAAGGATATCTTTATTAAGTTTCATCATAGGTTATAGGTGTTAGGTTATAGGTGTTAGATATACTGATACCTGACACCTGATACCTGATTTCTTTCTTTCTCAGTTTTCAACCCCCAGGAGTTCTTTCCCTTCCCTTATCTGTTCCAGCACAGATGCATCAATGCCTTTATCATCAAAGTATTCCTTTGCGAAAAATTCGACAGGTCCGAGGTTTCCGTGAAGCCTGAGGTCTTTGATCATACTAAAATATACCACATGCCCTTAAAATATTCTATTGGTGTTTCCTTCCTTTATTGCTGAAAACGGCCGTGTTTGGTTATGATAGTTTAATGAAGAAAAGCTTTCTGTTTTTAGCTGTATTGCTTGTTACTTTCAGCGCTGCCTCAGGTGAAGACACAGACGGGAAGTCTTTTTTCATAAAGGGCAAAAGCGAATTCGATACAGGCAGATATGCCGAGGCGATTGAGAGCCTCTCCGAGGCATACAAAAGACTTCCTGTTGTCAGGGATTACATACTTTTTTATCTGTCAAAAGCATACAGCGAATCAGGCAATATCAGCGAGTCTGATTTAAGAATAAAAGAGCTTTTAAAAGATTATCCGTTATCCCCATTGCGTAAAAGGGCGCGGGGGCTGGAAATCAAAAATCTTATTGCTTCAGGCGCAATGTTTTATGATGCGGAAATTCTTGAGTCTTATGTCAGGGATTATCCTGAAGACAATGAGATGAACTTCCTGTTTGCACAGCATCTCAAGGATAAAGGGGAAACAGAAAGGGCAAAGGCAGTTTTTAAAAACATCTATCTCAGCAGCGATGGGATGTTCTCAAAAATATCATACAATGAACTGGCAGCCTCTGATATTACCCTGCAGGACATTATTGAAAAGGCGGCTAATCTAACAAATGCGATGGAGTTTAAAAAAGCAGAATCCACATTGAAAGAGGCGCTGACAAAAGACGATGGGCAGCGAAGGATTGAAATCATTAAAAAGATTGGCCATGTGTTATTCAAGCAAAAGCGCTATAAAGAGTCAGCAGATGCATATGAAACAGCAGGGGATCATTATCTGAAGGCAAAGGCGGTTTACAGGGCAGGAGACAAAACCGGATTTGAAGCTGTCATCAAAAAATTGTCCTCAATGGATGACAAAAGGACAGGCTCGCTTCTGATATTAACAGCATTGGATAAAAGAAGAAACGGTGAGATTGATGAAGCTCTGAATTTATATCAAACAATAAAGGAGAAGTATCCGTCTGAGGCTGAAAGCGCTCAATGGGGCATCGCATGGACATATTACCGCGCCGGCAGCTATCAGAAAGCCCTTGATGCCTTCACAGATCTTTATGACAGCTATGGCAGCTCAAAATATCTCTATTGGAAGGCTCAGTCTCTTGAAAGGACAGGCGGGAATGCAGACCATATCTACAGGCAGCTTGCGGTTAAAACACAGGATTTTTACAGCATCCTTCCACAGATAAAAACGGGTCATCAATCAGGAATAAAAGACCTCATGGTTACGGCTCTTGATTCAGTGCCTGCACCCAGCAATGAGCAAAAGATCAAGCCTTTCAAGTCTGAGAGGATTGAATTACTTCTTGAAGCCGGCATGACAAAAGAGGCTGCAGCAGAACTGTCCGCTATAGCCAGAAAAACTACGAATCCTGACGAACTCATATCTGTTTCCCTTAAATTGCAGGAATGCGGGGAATACAGGGAGGCATTGACTCTGCTGTCACGGCTGCCGTCCAGAGAGGCTGTGCGCAATATTTTGTATCCGCTTGCCCACTGGCATATTGTAAGGGACATATCTGACAAATATGGTGTTGACCCCTTTATTGTTCTTTCAATCATGAGAGAGGAGAGCCGTTTTGACACGCAGGCGCGCTCACAGGCAGGCGCTCTTGGGCTCATGCAGCTTATGCCGCAGACAGCCTATGCCATAGACAAAAAGGTAAATCTGAACATAAAATCGCATGATCATATATTT
The DNA here is from genome assembly GCA_043804165.1 of Nitrospirota bacterium. GTDB lineage: Bacteria > Nitrospirota > Thermodesulfovibrionia > Thermodesulfovibrionales > UBA1546 > UBA1546. Next base: position 794 of record JAZDJF010000107.1, on the reverse strand, counting down.
GACATAAAGGCAAACATAAATCTCGGCTCATATTACATAACCTCACTGTTAAAAGAGTTCGGCTCGCTGCCCCCGGCTATCGCAGCTTATAACGCAGGAGAAGGCGTTGTGAGGAGATGGCAGAAGACAGGCAACTATAAATCACTTGACGAATTCATTGAGGATATTCCTTACGAAGAGACTAAAAACTATACCAAGCGCGTTATTACAACTTATTTTGAGTATTATAAATATACCGGCGAAAAAGGTGTTCCGGAAATTCTTTGATGATACTTGCAATACGCCATAGCGTCTTGGTATCTTAAACATCATGAAACAAAACAGGACTCTGTTTGATGATGCTCCGCCAGTAAAAAAAAGCGGGGAAAAGGGGATCAGCAATAAAAAGGAGGTTACGCCATTGGACAGGCTGAAAAATCTTGAGGACAAAATAACAGGCGCAATAGAGAAGGTAAAGACACTGAAGGAAGAAAAAGCGGCTCTTGAACTCAGGATAAAAGAGCTTGAGACAAAGCTCTCTGATAAAGACCATGAGATAGAAAAACTGCAGACTGAAAAGACCGCTATAAAGAGTCAGGTCGAAGTCCTGCTAAATGAACTTGACACCTTAGAGGTCGTGTAACGTGAGCAGCATAGACGTTTATATCCTCGGTCAGAAATATACGGTAAAGGGCGATGCCACTGAGGAGCATATACAGAAAATCGCAGCCTTTGTAGATGCAAAGATAAAAGAGGTTTACAATAATGCGCCGAATGTCGCTCCGCTTAAGGCATCTATTCTTGCAGCCCTTAAC
>JAZDJF010000106.1:0-6074 GCA_043804165.1 Nitrospirota bacterium | reverse complement strand
AAGCCATTTGTCAGATACTGGATGCACAACGGCTTTATCACAATTGACAAGGAGAAGATGTCAAAGTCCCTCGGGAACTTCTTTACGATAAAAGAAGTCCTTGATAAATATGACCCTGAGTCTATAAGGTTCTTCCTGCTTTCAACTCATTACAGAAGCCCGATAGAATTTTCTGACGAACAGCTCAAGGAAGCAGAGGTTTCAATTGACAGATATTATACAACGCTCTCAAGGATTGGGGCTTTTGCCGCAAGGAACGAGCCGGGAGAAAAGACTTCTCCTCTGGAAAAGGCGTTTGAGAACGTGGTTTATTCATTCAAGGAAAAATTTCAGGCAGCAATGGATGACGATTTTAACACTGCCCTTGCCGTAGGGCATATCTTTGAACTCATAAGAGAGGCAAACAGATTCCTTGACACCAGTCCTTCAGGGCAGAATGCAAGCGGACTTATAACAAAGACAAAAGAGCTTTTGCTGGAAGCCGGCAGTATCCTGAACATCTTCAGGAAAACACCTGATGAATGGCAGGCGGCATTGATGAAAACCAAGAAGATTCCTCTGACAGAAAAAGATATTCTGAACAGGATAACATCAAGGGAAGAGGCGAGACAGAAAAAGGACTGGGCAGCAGCAGATGTAATAAGAAAGGAACTTGATGAGAAGGGAATAATACTTGAGGACAAGAAAGACGGAACAGGCTGGAAGATTAAGGTTTGGTAAATAAAAAATAGTAAAGCAATGCAGACATTGCTCATAAATTTCTTTAACTCGATGGATTATTAAGATTATCCTGAGTTGTTATTATAGGTAAAATGCGGCATAAACCATCAGTGGAATGTAGCAAAGGTATCGAAAAATAAATTTTTTCGCAACATCTGCATTGCTGCAGTTTTTTTGGCGTTAAAGAGATGCAGTTAAAGATATATTCCCTGATAGCTTATTTAATTATCTTTGCTCCAATGAACAACATAGAGATTTTAGAGACAAATCTTAAATCCCACGTAAAGCACCTTTCAGAAGATATAGGCACAAGAACTTATCAGGAGACAGAAAAACTCAACAGGGCTGCTGATTATATAGAGGAGAAATTCCGCTCTTACAAATGCAATGTAAAGAGGCAGTCATTCAAAGCTGAAAACAAGACCTACTACAACATAGAGGCAGAAGTCAAAGGCGCATCCGATAAAGATAAAATCATTATCATCGGAGCGCATTACGATACCATAACCGGCACACCCGGAGCTGATGATAATGCAAGCGGAGTTGCCGGGATTCTTGAGCTTTGCCGCCTGACGTCAGAAAGACCTCTGCCAATCACAGTGCGTTTTGTTGCATTTGCCCTTGAAGAGCCTCCATTTTTCAGAACAAAGAATATGGGAAGTTATGTTTACGCAGAAAGCCTCAAGAAAGAGGGGTTAAAGATTGAAGGAATGATATCCCTTGAGATGATAGGGTATTTCTGCGATAAAAAAGGTTGTCAGTATTATCCCCTGCCTTTTTTCAGATGGTTTTATCCTGACAGGGGCAATTTCCTTGCATTTGTAGGCAACATCCGGTCAAGGCAGTTCACTATGAAGATGAAAAAGGCATTTCAAAAATCATCTTCTTTGCCTGTTGAATCACTGAACACAATCTCGCTGGTGCCGGGCGTTGATCTTTCCGACCATCTTTCATTCTGGAGATTCGGTTATCCTGCATTTATGATTACAGACACCGCATTTTACAGAAACCCGCATTACCACGGCTATGGTGATAGAGCCGATACACTTGACTATAAAAGGATGGCTGAATTTGTGAGGGGGGTTTTTAAGGCGGTTGAAGTGGTTATGGGAGACTGAAAAGGTAATTAACGCAGCCCGTTTTTTCTTTAACATAAGAACAATGTCTTTCAGATAATATCTTCGAGATTGTCTGAGTCAATGCAACAAATTTAGGTTAAAATAAACTATGCCAAAGGTAATTGTCGGGATGAGCGGAGGGGTTGATTCCTCTGTAACTGCATATCTCCTCAAAGAGAAGGGATACGAGGTTGAAGGACTGAGTTTTATACTCTTTGAGACAAGGGGGAGGACTGATGCTACCACCTGCTGCTCTTTACAGGCGATAGAAGGCGCTTCAAAAACGGCATCTGTCATCGGAATCCCTCACAGTTCAGTTGATGTAAGGAATGATTTTATAGAAAAGGTCATTGAGCCCTTTGTTGGTTCATATACAAAGGGTTTAACTCCGAATCCATGCATATTATGCAACAGGCACATAAAATTCCCTTATCTTCTGAAAGAGGCTGACAGAAGAGGCGCTGAGTTCATTGCAACAGGGCATTATGCGAGAGCAGTGCGAAGTTCAGAGTTAAGAGTTCAGAGTTCGGAATTCCTTGACTCGTCACTCGTCTCCGCCAGAGGCGGACGTCACTCGTCACTATTAAAAGGCATTGATCCAAAAAAAGACCAGTCTTATTTTCTCTATGTGCTGCGAAGGGGAGAACTTGAGAGGCTATTGCTTCCGCTTGGAGATTATAAGAAAGAGGATGTAAGAAAAATTGCAAACAATCTCGGTCTTCCTGCTGCCCAGAGACCTGAAAGTCAGGAGATATGTTTCATAGAGGACAGAAATTATTTTAAGTTCATTGATAATATCTCTCAGTTCACATGCGGTCCGGGGACTGTCATGGACATGAACGAAAAGGTGCTCGGAGAGCATAAAGGGATTTATCATTACACAGTCGGCCAGAGGAAGGGGCTTGGCATTTCTTCTCAGGAGCCCTTGTATGTTACGAAGATTGATGCTGTTAAAAATATCATCTATGTAGGCTCTAAGGAATCAGCAATGATGAGGGAGATCGAGGTGGGTGATTTAAACTGGCTAACTGCGGAAGGGGGACAAAGTCCCCCTTCCGAGATCCCCCTAAAAAAGGCGTGTAGCCTTAAGGCTACAGTAAAAGTCCGCTCTCTGATGAAGCCTGAGCCGGCAAATGTTTGCGTTAACCCGGATTTGAAAACAGCAAAGATTGTTTTTGATAAGCCTCAATGGGCTCCCGCACCGGGGCAAAGCGCAGTCTTTTATGATGAGGATGTTGTTATCGCCGGAGGAGTGATTACGAAAGTCGAACTAAATGAAATGCTTGGCGCATAGTTTGATGCTACGGCGCAGGCATGCTGCCTGTTCAGGTCGTGTTTGACAATCAGGGTACACAATCTTCCTCTGATGTCTTATTTTTTCTCCAGAACTATCCTGTGCTTTAAGAGCGCAATCTCTTTTATGTCTCCCTCAAGAACCTTTTGCTCGCCGAACAGGTTTTGAAGGTATATCTTCCCCTGCTCATGTTTTATTGTGTCAACATTCTCAAAGTAAAGTTCTTCCCTTCCGTCTTTTAATATATATACGTTTACATCACACATGGTTACTCTCCATTCGGTTAGTGTCCTTTATAAAGTATAAATCAAATCCATAGCAGATAGCGACAATTTTCTAATCAATTGCCCCTTGTTGAAACCTTCTGTTTCATGCAACAATTATCTATGGAAAAGATGCTCAGAGACGCGGCAGGCTCAACGCCTGATCCTGATCCTGAAAGGGCACTTAAAAACCTTACTGCATTCTGCGGGAACAATCCTGATTATATTGATAAGCTGAAGGCTGACATAACACCGGTATCTCTTCTTTAATCGCAGCAGCAGAATTTCTCGGATTTAAAAGTAAAGACGAATTCCTGCACTGCCTTGAGGGGACAAGAAAAGGTGTCAGAGATGTCTATAATATTTATGTCTGACGGTAAAGCGCCATTACCTCATCCCTCAGGATAAGGGAGTCCACTTTGCAGCCTGCAGCCTCGATGTTTTCCCTGCCGCCTTCCTGCCTGTCAATGAGACAGATTACCTTTACTATTTCAAGCCCAGCCTCTTTTGCCCTTGTAATTGCCTCTATGGTTGATTTGCCTGTTGTAATAACATCGTCAACAATTACAACTCTGTCGCCTTCTTTGACATTGCCTTCTATCCACTGCATTGTGCCGTGCGATTTTGCTGATTTCCTCACCACAAATGTCTCAACAGGTTCCCCTTTCAGATAAGATGTGAATGAGACAGCATATGCAACAGGATCTGCGCCAAGCGTAAGTCCTCCGATGGCTTTAGCGCCTGAATCCTTTATCATGTCATAGATGAGATTGCCGATTAGATACATACCCTCTGGATGTAAAGTCACTGCCTTGCAGTTGAAATAATAGTTGGACATCCTGCCTGATACAAGCTTGAATACCGGCTCTTCGCTGTATTTGAAAGCCTTTTCAAGGATAAGCTCTATAAGACGTTTTTTCATTGTGATTGAAAATACAACAAATGCAAAAGGTTGTCAATGTCTGGGCTGATTTTTGTTTAAACTATCAGTAAAATAATATAGCCATGAAATTTGAACTATTGAATAAAGATGCAAATGCACGTCTCGGGCGTATTACAACAGAAAGAGGTGTTATAAACACTCCCGCATTTATGCCTGTGGGAACACAGGCAACAGTAAAGGCAATGTCTCCTGATGAACTGAAAGATATAGGCGCTGAGATAATTCTCTGCAACACATATCACCTTTATCTCAGGCCGGGCCATAAAACAATAGCATCTCTTGGAGGGCTGCATAAATTCATGAACTGGGACAAGCCAATATTAACTGACAGCGGCGGTTTTCAGGTCTTCAGCCTCTCAGCGCTAAGGAGCATAGCAGAGAATGGGGTTCACTTCAGGTCTCATCTTGACGGCTCAATGCACTTTATCGGCCCTGATATGGCAATGGAGATTCAGTCTGACCTCGGCTCTGATATCTGCATGACATTTGATGAATGCACACCTTATCCTGCATCTTATGACTATGCGGTTAAATCACTTGAACTGACCACGAAATGGGCAAGGAGATGTAAGGAATGGATGCAGGATACAGGATACAGGATACAGGATAAGAATCATGAATCGTGCATCGTGCATCATGCATCAACTCAAAGCTTATTTGGCATTCTTCAGGGCGGAATCTATAAAGACTTGAGAAAAAGAAGCCTTGAAGAACTTGTTGAAATAGGCTTTGATGGATACGCAACAGGAGGGCTCAGCGTCGGTGAACCAAAAGAAGAGATGCATGAAATAATAAATTTTATTGCTCCGCTTATGCCTGAAGACAAACCGAGGTATCTTATGGGAATAGGCAATCTGAAAGATATGCTTATTGCAGTTGAAGCAGGATTTGATATGTTCGACTGTGTAATGCCCACAAGGAACGCAAGGAACGGCACGCTTTTTACAAACAGTGGAAGAATCAGCATCAAGAGGACAGAATACAAAGCTGATAATTCTCCATTGGATGAAAACTGCTGGTGCTATGCGTGCAGGAATTTCTCAAAGGCATACCTGAGGCATCTTTTCCTCGCAAAGGAGATACTTTCAATGAGGCTGAACACAATACATAATCTTTATTTTTATATAGACTTTTTCAGAAAAATGCGGGATGCTATTAAGGGGAAAAAATTCAGAGAGTTCAGGGAAAAATGGGAAACGTTGCTCCAGTAAATAATGCGCCTCAGATAAGAAAAGTCCTCATCTTCACTCTTATCCTTAATTTATTAGTTTCTCTTGCAAAGGTTATATACGGTTACATGAGCAATTCAATAGCGATGATATCTGACGGATTTCATTCATTCTTCGACGGCGTTTCAAATATCGTCGGCCTGATTGGCATCTGGATAGCTTATCATCCGCCTGACGAAAACCATCCCTACGGCCATAAAAAGTATGAACCCCTGTTCACTATTATCATCGGAGTGATGATATTTGTTGCCTGTTTTCAGATACTCAAACAGGTCTATCACTCAATTGTTGAATACCATGAAACAGAGGTTACCGGAGTAAGTTTCGCCGTGATGTTCGTAACAATGGCTGTAAATATATTTGTTGCTATTTATGAAAGAAAAAAAGGGATAGAGCTTAAAAGTGAAATTCTTATTGCTGATGCGATGCACACAAAGAGTGACATATTGGCCTCTATCGGTGTAATTGTAAGTCTTATAATCACAAAGTCAGGGTATCGTATCGCAG
>JAZDJF010000105.1:0-2936 GCA_043804165.1 Nitrospirota bacterium | reverse complement strand
AAAGGAAATAATTTCTTATCGCGATAAATAACATTACCTAAGATAAAGTCGCCCTTTGCCTCTTCCTCTGATGGCGGTGGTAATAAAATTATCCTATCTTCCAGAGGACCGTGCTTCAAAACCTTTTCTGCAATAAGCTGTATGTCTATCTCCAAGTCCTTGCGCTCTTGGAAGTCAGATGCGAGCCACCTATACCACAGCTCATCTGCTTTCTCGCCAATTATAGGCTTGAGTTTCCTGCACAGATCCTCTATGTTTATATTCATCATTTTCAACATCCAGGAAGGTTTTCCTGCCGCTAACATTCCAGTAATCCTTTAACGCAGATAAAAGATATTTCTTCAAAAACATCAAATCCTTCCAGCATACCAGATACTCCTGCCTCTTTTCTTTCTCCAAATCCCTCACTTGACTTTCAAGCTGGGTTCTTCTTCTTGAAAATGCTATTGACAAGTCAGGGGTGTACTGCCTTTTCGTAAGAAAATGAATCTGGTCAATATAGGAATCGGTCTTGCATATGTCAGAATCAATCCTTTTCAGCAATGCGGAATTTAATTTTTCTCTCGTAAGAATTTCATTGAAAAATGCCTTCACTGTTACCTTTAATGTCCTGCTCTTGTCAGAAAATACCCTATCCACAACGCCTCTTTCTCTTTCCGGCTCTTCATTCAAAATAATCTTCTCAAGGCCTTCCTCTATGCCAGTTTGATAGAAATCTCTTGGCTTTAATACCGAGTTTTCCAAATAAGAAGGAAATGCACTCGCATAATTCGGTAATTTGTATTCCATTTTATCTCACTTAAAAGTAGTAACTTATCCTTTAAGAAATTTATACCCGAAGTATTTATGTTTACAGGGATAAATTTTCAAGAAATGGGTGCGGGATTATTTCCCGAAGTGCTTCCTGTTTCTTTTTGTTTTCCCATATCGTCAATCCTGTTTATAAAATTCCTTATGTTTATGCCTACCCTATTAAGCTTATACTCCCCTCTTGTCCTTTCCTGTACTGCAATGCCAAGCCTTATAAATTCCCTTAATGTGTCGTTAACCTTTTCAAATCTCAGGGCTGTTTTCTTGTAGATCTGCGTAAATGGCTCAAATTCCTCCTTCATGACCTTGATAACCTTTCTTCTTCTGCTCGCAGCTATTATCCTGCCATAGATCTTCCACTTCAAGCTAGGTTCAAAATAATCGTATTGCTCATTTGACTCCCTGCATCTTTCTCTTTTTATTTCATCGCCTGTTTCTGTAAATATATGCACTTTCCCATACTTTGCATTGATTGGAATCTTAAATACACCCAGCCGGCGTAATTTTTTCAAGCCAACATTCACATAAGCATTTCCCGGCATATTAAGGGCTCTCCTATATTCCATGGGCGTCATAGGATACTTTGTAGCATCAATAATATCCAGCAGAAGAGGGCATTTTTTTATGTCCTTGTATAACCTAAGCAGGTTTGTCCTCATTCTCCCAAAAGGATTTGAAGGATAAAAAGGATTATACCCAAAGTATTTAGATGAGCAGGCGTAGGATTTATTCTTTTTCAGTAGAATATATTAGCGGGATTTGGAATGATTATAAGGCTTTTACAAGGATAGGAAAAAGATGCGGGATTCTGAAAGGCAATTATATTTATCTGGTTAATACTTCAATGCGTTCCCAGGCTTTCTGAACATACCTGCTGTGAGGATACTGGCTGACAAGCTGAGTATAACCTTGAACTGCTTTATTCTTATCCCATACATAACCTGAGTTTCTTGAATCATTGTCATACATCCGGCCAAGCATATATTGCATATCATCCCTAAGATAATGATAGGGAAATCTTCCGAGGGCAGTTTTTAAAATACCCTCTGCCTTCCCTAATGTTTCAGTTTTAAGCCTAGTGAGCCCCTCTTCATCATGCTCTATATAATGCTTGCTGCTGCTTCCCCATTCTGCATATGCTAAGGCGAGAAGCATGTAAGCCTCAAGAAAATTAGGATTGGCCTTAATTGACTTTTCCAGATGCTTTATTGATTCGCTCTCAAGACCTCCTCTTAATGCTATTAACCCTCTTACGAAGTAATAGCCGCTTTTAGCAAAAGTTGCAGTTACTATTCCTGCTATGAGCACAAAAGAGATTAATAATATTTTCTTATTCCCCATACCTAGGGCAAAACCTGTCATACATAGCCCTTCTAATCATGGGAGTGGAATGGAGATAAATCAAAGTCGTCTGGATATTCCTATGCCCAAGCTGCTCCTGTATCGCCAACAAATTGCAGCCGTTAATCAACAGATTGGTAGCAAGGCTATGCCTGAACAGATGAGGGTAAATTCTTTTTTCAAGCGTTGTGCGTTTGGAGATCCTTTTTATTGTTTTCCTCAGCGCATAAGGCGACAAGGGCTGAATATTGGTTTTATTCATGAATAAAAAGTCATCCCTCTTCCTATGATTGCCTGAAAGATATTTCCTTAATACCTTCGCGCAACTCCCTGAGACATGCACAATCCTATCTTGGCTTCCCTTCCCATCCCTTACCAAAACCGACCTCTCAGCTAAATTCATATCACCAACCCTTAATGCGCATACTTCTCTCGCCCTTAAGCCAGAATACGCAAGAATTAAAATCAACGCCTTTTCTCTTAACTCCCTGCAATTCCGGATTATTTCCCTTATCTCCTTTTCTGTCAGAAAATCCCTTATGATTCTTCTTGGCTTTTTAGGCCTGGCAAGCTTGATTTGAATGCCAAGAAACTGCATGTACCATTCGATGCTCTTTGAGCAATTCCTTATATGGCTGTATGAGTTTTTTTGTGTGCAAACCCAAAAGATAGCTAAAAATATGCTCTCTTGACGGATAAATCCTGCCTGTATCCTTAATAAATTTCTTTATCATCTTCAAATATCCCTCAACCGTAACCTCGCCAAGCCCCATTTCCACTTTAAG
>JAZDJF010000104.1:0-3628 GCA_043804165.1 Nitrospirota bacterium | reverse complement strand
GGATGAAGCTCAAAGGATGGAAGAATGTGAATCCCGGCGCCGTGGTTACGGAAGCAGGAAGCGCTTTAGAATTCAAGACAGGCTCGTGGAGGGCATATAGACCGAAATGGATAGAGGAAAACTGCATCCAATGTCTTTTCTGCTGGATATATTGCCCTGATATGGCTGTTAATGTCAAGGACGGAAAAATGACAGGGTTTGATTATGACTATTGCAAAGGCTGCGGCATATGCGCTCTTGAATGTCCCGGCAAAAAGGGCAATAAGGCGATAGTCATGGAAGAGGAGGGGGAATAATGGCCCAGAAATCTGGAAGAATAGTTGCGGTTACAGGAAACGAGGCTGTTGCAGAGGCATTGAGGCAGGTTAATCCTGATGTAAGCGCCGCATACCCGATAACTCCGTCGACAGATATAATGCAGAGGTTTACAAGTTTTGTATCAGACGGCAAGGTAAAGACCGAGATGATTCTTGTTGAAAGCGAACACAGCGCAATGAGCGCCTGCATAGGCGCATCTGCCGCAGGCGGAAGGGTTATGACCGCTACCTCTTCGCAGGGAATGGCGCTTATGTGGGAGGAACTATTTATTGCTTCAGGCACAAGGCTGCCAATAGTCATGGCTCTGGTAAACAGGGCATTGTCTGCGCCATTAAATATCCACGGCGATCATTCTGACGGCATGGGCGCAAGAGACTGCGGATGGATACAGTTGTGGTCAGAAAATGCTCAGGAGGCGTATGACAATACAATTCAGGCATTCCGCATTGCAGAACATATGGATATAAGGCTTCCTGCGATGGTCTGTCTTGACGGCTTTATCATAAGCCATTCAATAGAGAGGATAGAATATATCGACGATAATGCTGTCAGCAAACTTGTCGGTGAGTATAAGCAGTTGAATCCACTGCTTGATCTGGAGCATCCTGTAAGTTACGGGCCTTTGATACTCCCGGACTATTATATGGAATACAGAAGGGCGCATGCTGAGGTTATGTCAAAGGTTCCCGGCATTGTATTGGATGTCGCTAAGGACTTTGAGAAGATATCAGGCAGAAAATACGGTCTTTTTGAAACATACAGGCTTGATGATGCTGAGATAGGGATTGTTATCCTGAACTCCGCCGCAGGCACATCAAAGGATGTTATTGATTCGTTCAGGGAAAAAGGAATAAAGGCAGGGTTATTAAAGCCGAGATTATTCAGACCATTCCCTTACGATGAAATAGGAAATGCGCTAAAGCGCCTGAAAGCAATCTGTGTGCTTGACAGGGCTGATGCATTCGGAGGCTCTTACGGGCCCTTGTTCATGGAGACAGCATCAAGTCTTTATCCTTATAAGGACAAGCCTGTGGTTGTCAATAAGATATACGGTCTTGGAGGAAGGGATTATCTGCCAGAACACGCAGAGTACGCATTGAATGAACTGGCAGAGATTGCTAAAACAGGAAAAGTAAAAATGATTAAAGAATATATCGGGGTGAGGGAATAATATGGCGACACCACTTACATTAAAAGAACTTTCAAAAAAGGATATACTGCTGACATCGGGGCACAGAATGTGTTCAGGCTGCGGCGCTCCTATTATTGTGAAAATGGTGCTTCTTGCTTCGGACTATCCAATAGTTGCAGCCAACCCAACCGGATGTCTTGAAGTCTCTACCTGCATATCTGATTACACTGCATGGAAGATTCCATGGATACATAATGCATTTGAGAATGCTGCGGCAACGCTTTCAGGCGTAGAGACAATGTACAGGTCTTTGAAAAAACAGGGTAAGATTGATAAGGAGATTAAGTTCATCGCATTCGGCGGCGACGGAGGCACTTATGACATAGGGTTGCAGAGCCTTTCCGGAGCAATGGAGCGCGGGCATGACATGCTCTATGTATGCTATGACAACGGCGCATATATGAATACAGGCATTCAGCGTTCAAGCGCCACTCCTTACGGCGCGGACACTACAACCTGTCCTGCGGGAAGCGTTATCCAAGGCAAGCCTCAGCCAAGAAAAAACCTCACAAAGATAATGGCTGCGCATGATATTCCATACACAGCGCAGGCATCGCCAAGCCACTGGATGGACCTTGTAAAGAAAGTAAAAAAGGCGCTCGGAATTAAGGGTCCCAAGTTTATGAACATCTTATCTCCTTGCAATAGAGGATGGAGATCCAAAACAGATGACGCTATTCAGCTCAGCAGGCTTGCTGTTGAGACATGCTACTGGCCGCTTTATGAGATAGAGAACGGAGTCACAAAAGTAACCTTTAAGCCAAAGGAAAAGAAGCCGCTTGTGGATTTCCTTAAGCCTCAGGGAAGATTCAAGCGTCTTTTTGCGCCTGAAAACGAAAACATGCTTAAAAATTTTCAGGAAATGGTGGATAAAGAGTGGGGATATCTGCTTAAGGCATCAGGAACTTGAACGCAAGAAACATTACTGATAGACAGTTAATATAAAGTAGCGCTAAGGGATAGTAAATTCACTTGTATGTCATTCCCGCTTGTCGGGAATCCTTCTTATGAAGAAAGATTGCGGACAAGCCGCAATGACAAAAATAAAAGTGAATGCGGCTTTACTTTATGATTGTAGTAAGCGTAAAAGGAAAATAAAAAAGAAAAGGAGATTTTTATGAAGAGATTTTTTGTCTTGGTATTAGCTTTGGGATTTGTATTCGCTGGCTGCGCAAAGAAAGAAGAACAGAAAGGGCAATATCTTGTAAAGATAAACGGTATTGCCATAACAAAGGAAGACCTCAAGAAAGAGGTTGAAGCCCTTCCACCGTTTGCGCAGAAAATGTTTGAGGGTGAGGAAGGGATAGCGAGGCTTATTGATGAACTCATCAAAAAAGAGCTTCTCTATCAGGAAGCTAAGAAGAAAGGGCTTGACAGGGATGCCGGATACCTTAAGAAGGTTGCAGATTCCCAAAAACTGATTCTCATAAGCGCGCTTCTTGAAAAGGAGATAGAGGATAAGGCAAGGTTGTCCGACAAAGATGTAAGAGACTTCTATGAAAAGAACAAGGCTGACTTTATGGTGCAGGGCAAGACAATTGAGTTTGAAAAGATAAGGGATATGCTTGCACAGCGGCTGACAGCGCAGAAACAGAAGGAAGTTTTTGATGGGTATGTTGAAAATCTTAAGAAGTCATATAAGATTGATGTGAACAAAGAGGCGATTGCAGGTCTTTCTAAGAAAGAGGAGCCTAAGAAAGAAGATGTTAAGAAGGAAGAGCCCAAGAAGTAAAACATATGCAGGTCTCCGTGCCTTGCGCGGAGACCTGATTTCAAAAGCCAGCCCCCTTACAAAAGCATTATAATCTGTTTTCAAGCAAGCAGTTAATTTGCTTATAACCGTACTATTTCGGATATAACGAATGTGGCTGAAAACCAGATCTTAAAATCTATTCCTCAATTGCATAATTCATACTGATAAATGATATACTTATCGAGGAGATTAACCCGAATAATGCAGACATTGCTCAAAAATTTCTTTAACTCGATGATTTTATTAAAATATCTTTATTTGTTATATTCACTGAAATATTCCATCAACCATCAGAGAAAGGTATGCTAAGGTATCGAAAAATAAATTTCCTCACAACATCTGCATCATTTAAATGCATTTTTTGG
>JAZDJF010000103.1:0-5097 GCA_043804165.1 Nitrospirota bacterium | reverse complement strand
ATCCCTGCTCCCCTGTGGCGGCCGACAGCGTCTATCTCATCAATAAAGATTATGCACGGCGCGCTTTTCTTTGCCTGTACAAATAAATCCCTCACCCTTGATGCGCCGACTCCGACAAACATCTCAACAAAGTCAGAGCCTGATATTGAGAAAAACGGCACCCCGGATTCTCCTGCAATTGCCTTTGCAAGCAGGGTCTTTCCTGTGCCCGGAGCGCCGACAAGAAGCACACCCTTTGGAATCTTGCCTCCGAGTTTTGAAAATTTCTGGGGCGACTTGAGAAAATCTATTATCTCCTGAACCTCTTCTTTTGCTTCTTCTATCCCTGCCACATCTGCAAAGGTTATCTTTACAGCCTTATCAGACACCAGCCTTGCCTTGCTTTTCCCGAAGGACAGCGCCTTATTTCCTCCGGTCTGCATCTGCCGCATAAAGAATATCCATATGAGCACAAGAAATATTATAGGCCCCCATGAAAAGAGGAAATTCACATACCACGGATTCTGGTCAGCCGGCCTTGCGGTAATCTTCACTCCTTTTGCCTTCAAATCCTTCACAAGGTCAGGGTACTCAGCCAGATATGTTTTAAACTTTTTCCCGTCCCTCAAACGTCCTGTTACATAGTTTTCCGTTATAACAACCTCTTCAACGCTCCCTGCGTCAAGCCTCGCTATGAATTCTGAGAATATCATCTCCTCTTCAACCTTCTTCGGCGCGCTCAGGAGATTAAAGAGGAGTATTGTCATCACTATCATCAGCATCCAGACAAAGACATTTCTATACTTGTTCAAACCTTCCTCCTTGGATATATTCCCGATATTTTACCACATTATCTAAAAACTCAGCACGTCATCTATTTTCACGATACTTTTTTGAACTTCCACCAGCTTCTTAATCCCGTCTCCTGCCAGGTCTATAAGCCTGTCAAGCGTCTTTCTTGAAAATGGAATACCCTCTGCCGTGCCCTGCACCTCAACAAGATTCCCGCTGCCTGTCATAACGACATTCATATCAACCTCTGCCATGGAATCTTCTGCATAACTCAGGTCAAGAACAGGCTGTCCATTCACAATGCCGACACTAACAGCCGCAAGATAATCTTTTAACGGCATCCTTTCCAGTATCCCGTTTTTAAGGGCATTTCTGAGCGCATCCGCAAGACAGATAAATGCGCCTGTTATACTCACTGTCCTTGTACTGCCGTCTGCCTCTATTACATCGCAGTCTATCCATACCGTCCTTTCACCGAGCATGCCAGGGTTAACAACTGACCTTAACGCCCTTCCTATAAGCCTCTGTATCTCGTGCGTCCTTCCGCCAATCCTTCCCGTGCTTGACTCGCGCACTATCCTTGTATGAGACGACTTCGGCAGCATTGAATACTCTGCAGTAATCCATCCTTTTTTCTGATCCTTCAGGAACTGAGGGACTTTTTCTTCTATTGATGCCGTGCAGATAACCCTTGTGTTTCCCATCTCAATAAGCACAGAGCCGTCCGCTGTCCCTACAAATCCCCTTGTGATTTTCAATTTTCTCAAGTCTGTGTTTGCTCTATTGTCAATCCTCATCTGTCCTCCTTTGTCATAGTGCAGTAGAGCAGCAGAGCAACAGCCCAGCAGTCCTAAACAATCTTTCTTAAAAACTGCTGTTCTACTGCGCTACTGCTCTGCTGTTCTACTGCTCTAATAAACTAACCTTCTTTATGTGCTCTATCTTCTGCTGAAGAAATCTTTCTCCTACTTTTACAAATCGTTCAGGAGAGTCTGTGACATAGAATTCCCTTGACGGTCTTTCCTTAACCTTTCTCTCCATGCCGTCTTTTTTTAATATCTCTGCTGTTCTCTTAGCTGTCTCAACAGCAGAATCAATAAGCCTTATATCAGAGCCCATAACCTTTGAAATAACCTTTTTAAGCAGCGGATAATGCGTACACCCTAAAACAAGCGTATCCACACCCTCCTCTTTCACTTCTCTTAAGTATTTTTCCGCAACCATCATTGCAATTTCTCCTTCTGTCCACCCTTCCTCAACCAGAGGGACAAAGAGAGGGCATGGAAATCCGAATACCTGAATACTGCCGTCAATCGCCTCTATTGCCTTCTTATATGCGCTGCTTCTGATAGTCGCCTCTGTTCCTATTACGCCAATTTTTTTATTCCTCGTGCCCTTTACCGCCTCGCTTGCGCCCGGCTCTATAACGCCTATAACCGGAATAGACACGCTTTTCCTTATGGCTTCAAGGCTGACAGAGGATGCAGTATTGCACGCGACAACAAGAAGCTTTATGCCCTTTGCCGCGAGAAACCGTGCATTCTCAAAAGAATACCTTGTCACGGTTTCAGGTGACCTTATGCCGTAAGGCACTCTCGCCGTATCTCCGAGATATATTGTGTTTTCATCCGGCAATACCCTGAATATCTCCTTGAGGGCAGTAAGCCCGCCCACTCCGGAATCAAAGACTCCTATAGGACTGTTGTTATTTATCACATTCATCGGGAGCTAAAATCATTCTCCTTGTCTCCTGTTGTTCGCCTCAGCGAATCAGACAAGTCTGAAGAAACTATATCCTTTAACGGATAAGAAAGATATAAATGCCCTCCGAGGCTTTCCATCTCTCTCCCCTCAATCAATATTTTCACATCGGTTATATCATACACATTAGATATAAGGCTCTCATATAACCCCCTCAGCAGCAGAAACTCTGCTGCCGCATCACCGCCGAAGTTTCTCCTGAATTCATCTGACAGGTCAACATAGAGCATACCGTCATCACCCCTGTATAAGCCTATAAGTTTTGTGTCTTTCGGTATTTCTGAAACGCTTACGTTAACAGGGCCTTTAAGAAATTCGCTTATCACTGCCTCTGCAACCGTCATCTGCGGTATCTTTCTCTGCGCCTTCCTCTCCTCCATCTGCAATCTTCCGCCTGCAGGATAGTAGATCCTGAGAGTGAACATATCTTCTATCGCTCTGCCAACTTTTTCTTCGGTCTCTTTTGTAGGCATTGCCTGCGAAGGAAACTTTTTTGAGAAATAAAAATAGCCTCCTGTCATGCCTGCCGCAAAAAGCAGGAGGAAGACCGGTATCCATAAATATTTTTTACTGGCCATAATAAGAAAATCCTTTTATGATTGCTTCCGCAAGCCTTGTACGGGTCTTCTGGTCATAATTCATAACCTTAAATGACGGAATTTCTATTAAGACAGCAGGTGCGGCCGCAGAATTAAGTATCGGCAGAGGCATCTCTCTTTGCACCACATTAAGATTAAATTCCTCTTTTATTGCCTTTGATATTCCATCGCCAAGCGCCCTGCTTTTCTGCAAATATCCCTGCTGCCTCAAACTTAAAGAGTACAAAGCCGCTGCAGGGTCATAACCTGTATCGCTGATATTTGAAACGTATAAAGCAAAGCCCTCTCCTGATGAAACATGGATGCTTACAAATATTTCAGCTATCTTCTGGTTGGTGAACACTGCCCTGTCTTTGATAGACATAAACTGGTCACTCCTCCTCGTAAGAAAAACCTTTTTGCCCTTCTTTGTAAGTAAACTTTCAATCTCCCTCGCAATAGAAAGAACAATATCCTTTTCTTTAAGATCATCGCCTGCAATGCCGAAATCATATCCTCCATGCCCCGGATCAATGACATAGATTTTCTGCGCCAGCACAACATCTGACTGCGGTTTTATGTCTGCCGCTGCCTTTGGCGCTATGTCTATCACAAACCTCGCAGGAGAAGAAAGCCTCATAATCTTTATATCAAAAGGCCCCTTGAGATTAACTGTGAAGACTCTTTCCTTTATGGAAGTGTCAAGGTCAATCCCCTTCTTGGAAACAATATTGAATGCTGAAGGGAACTCAACATTCAGCTGCAGACCGGATACAGCGGCATTTGCCTTCTTCAGGAATGTCTCTTCAGACTCAAACACAAGGCGAAGAACTCCTTCCTGTTTGCTTGTCCTCATATTTACATCAGTCTTCGGCTGAGCAAAAGCAGCAGCAGCCATCACAAAAAAGACCACTGCTATAAACGCTGATTTTTTCATGACATATACATTTTCCATATATGGAGAATGTTTTGCAACCTTTCACAAAGTTAAGTTGACTTGTTCAGGCAATATCAATTATTTTATATCTTAGTTAGAGCCTGTCCATAAAATCAGGTTTTTTGTCATTCCTGCGGAGGCAGGAATCCAGACGTCGTCCCTGCGAATGCAGGGAACTATTATATGAACTGGATTCCCGTTTTCACGAGAATGACGACAAAGAAGTTTATAAACAGACTCTAATTACTTGTTTTGGGGAGTCGTCCAACGGCAGGACGGCAGACTCTGGATCTGTTTATAGGGGTTCGAATCCTCTCTCCCCAGCCAGATGGTCCCATCGTCTAGAGGCCTAGGACGTGGCCCTCTCAAGGCTAAAACACGGGTTCGAATCCCGTTGGGACCGCCAAGGCTTATTATCATAAATCTATTTAGTCTTTCTGTTAAGCATCATGGCGACATCTTCAATTATCTTTCTGCCTACAGTACTTTTCAAGAATTGCATTGCTTTACCGCCTTTTCAGTTCAAAGCGGCAAAACAATCACAGCTATGCTAAAAATTATTCCATTCAAAAATCCTATCGTCTTATGAGATAATTGAGATTATAAACCTATATTCAAAGGAGAACAATCATGGCGCACGTCCCAAGCCCGAGTTACAGCATAACCATCCGTGTGGAAATAGACAACAAGGTCGGAATGTTCGCAAGGCTTGCAACAGCATTAAGTTATGCAGGAGGCGACCTCGGCTCAATTGATATCGTACGCGTTGAAAAAGGAAAGATTATCCGTGACATCACTGTCAATGCCCGTGACGAAAAACACGAAAAGACTATTGTAACCTCTATAAAAAGCATCGAGGGGGTAAGGGTCCTGAGGGTCATGGACAGGACATTTTCTGCGCACGAAGGCGGCAAGATTGAGATACACAACAAGGTTCCTATAAGAGACAGTAATGACCTTTCACAAGTATACACTCCGGGAGTTGCAAGGGTATGCATGGACATCCATGAGAACAAAGAGCATTTATTCCGCTATACGATAAAGGGCAAT
>JAZDJF010000102.1:0-3150 GCA_043804165.1 Nitrospirota bacterium | reverse complement strand
CCGCCAATCGGGTCAAGAAATAAAACCTTAGCGCCTGCCTCCTTTGCAATCACCTCTGCAATCTTTGGATTAAACTGAGGCTCTGCAAAAATAACCTTTGCGCCTATCCTCTTTATCTCACTTATAATCTTTGTAATATGTTTTGGCGAAGGCTCTCTGCCGGGAGATTCCTCTATAACCCCTGCAACCCTGAGCCCGTATCTTTTTGAAAAATAGTTCCATGCAGGATGAAAGGTTACATACTCCTTCACCTTGAAATCCTTCACTCTGTTCACAATCTCGCTGTGAAGGGTATCTAAATCTTTTTTATATTTCTCAGCATTCTCTCTGTAATAAACCTCTCCCTCGGGGTCAGCATTGGAGAGAGCATTCTTTATCTTATCCACAACTGTTTTCATTAACATAGGGTCAAGCCACACATGAGGGTCAGCAGACCCATGATGCCCTTTTTCTTCAGAAGCGCCTGCGTCAGCATGAGAATGAACATGCCTTATCAGAGGAAGCCCTGATGCTGCATCAACAATAATGAGCTTTCTGTTAGAAGATGCCTTCATCATCTTTTCTGCCCAGAACTCAAGGCCTGCGCCTGCCTTTACAAAAACCTTTGAATTCTGCATCTCCATCATATCAACCGGCGTGGGCTCAAATGTATGCGGTGATGCAGCCGGCGGAAGCATAACCTTTACAGTGATCCTGTCTTTGCCGACCTGCCTTGTTACATCACCAAGAGGATAAATGCTTGCAACAACCTTTATCTTTTCTGCAGCCGAGGCATAAGCAAAAGACAAAAACACTGCTATGAGAATTATGATAAGTCTTTTCATATCTTTTATACCCTCCTTTTATGTCATCTATCGTAGCGGTGTTTGAAATTACTGTCAAGAGAGAGAAGTTTGTGTAAAATATCATAATGGAAAGCACAGAGAGGTCATCGGCATTATATTTCAGAGACTTCCGCCTCTTCTGGTTCAGCCAGTTGATTTCTCTCTCAGGCACATGGATGCAGTCTGTTGCGCAGGGATGGCTCGTATACTCCTTAACGAAATCTCCTTTTTATCTCGGAATGGTAGCAGCCGCATCAACCCTTCCTATACTCCTCTTTACACTCATCGGAGGCATTGCGGCAGACAGATTCAGGAAAAGAAACCTCCTGATTGTGACACAGGCATTATCAATAGTCCCTGCGCTTATGCTCGGCATATTTACGGATACAGGTGTAATAACTGTGTATCAGGTAATCTTCTTTGCATTTTTTCTCGGCACAGTAAATGCCTTTGACATGCCTGCGAGGCAGGCGTTCGTCATTGAGATGGTCGGCAAGGGACATCTCCTTAATGCCATTGCGCTCAATTCTGCCGCCTTTAACGGCGCGCGGCTCATAGGCCCTGCCATTGCCGGTCTGACAATAGCATACATGGGGCTTCCCTCATGTTTTTATCTTAATGCCGCGAGTTTTATCCCTGTGATAATCGCCCTCTCGATGCTGAAAGCAAAAGGCGATATAAGGAGCACGCAAGAAGGGTTTTTAAGAGACCTTGCCGAAGGTTTTTATTTTATAAAGGGGCAGAGGAATATCCTTTACATGATAATCCTCATTGCTGTCTTCAGCCTTTTCGGAATCCCGTTTACAAGTTTTCTGCCTGTCTTTGCAGAGGAGATATTCAATGCCGGGCCAACAGGGCTGGGCCTTCTTGTAAGCGCCACCGGATTAGGCGCTCTTTCCGCAGCCCTTGTGCTCGCATTCAAAAGTGATATGAAAGATAAATTGAGATTTATGTCCGTATCAGGATTGTGTTTTTCACTGGCGCTTCTCTGCGCTTCTTTCTCAAGGGTCTTTGCGGTTTCACTTTTACTGCTAATCCTCGCAGGCTGGGGAATAGTAAGTTTTCTTGCAACAGCAAACAGCTTTATCCAGCTGTCAACAACCGACAACCTCAGAGGAAGGGTAATGAGCGTTTATTCTTTTGTATTTCTCGGCTTTACGCCGATAGGGAACTTTCTCATGGGCATAATGTCAGAGCGCATAGGGACAACAAACACCGTTGCGGCAGCATCACTGGTATGCCTTGCAGGAGCGGTAATCTTTTCTGTGAAGCACTTGCAAAAGCAACCCTGATATTATTAATCTGTTAAGAACCCTGAAACAGTCGTGCCGACAAGTCGGCACAAAAGAACATAAAGATATATAAGGAGGCGATGGCTGGATTGAGGCAAGATTCACGGGTCTGTCAGAATAGGGGCTGAAGTCTCTACGAAGTGGAGCGGATAGCCCCGCATGAGAACTTGTGAAAGCTTAATCTATAGAGTGCCAGCATATATTTTTGTAGCGGTAGTTTAATATTGCCAAAAGACAGTTATAGCCTCCTTGAAGGGTATATTTGCAGATGAAGATACTTGCGATAGACACATCAACAATGCTCGGCGGAATAGCAATCATGGATGAATCCCTGCTGATTGCAGAAAGCAGGCTCAATGTCAGGTCAACACATTCAGAGAGGCTTGTGACGGAGATTGAGCACTGCCTCAAACAGTCAGGCATTAAAATATCTGATATTGACCTCTTTGCAGTGGCAACAGGACCCGGTTCCTTCACAGGCCTGCGGATTGGACTGAGCACAGTCAAGGGTTTTTCCTATGCAACAGGAAAACCGATAGTCTCTGTGCCGACGCTTGAAGCCCTCGCATGGAACTTCCCTTACAGCAAATACCCTGTCTGCACAATGCTTGATGCAAGAAAAAAAGAAGTCTATGCAGCATTGTTTAGATGGGAAGAAGGAGAGAATTTCATAAGGCTGATAAACGAAACATCGGCGAAGCCTGAAGAGTTTGCACGCGATGCGTTACGCGTTACGCATGATGATAAATTCATATTCGCCGGAGAGGGAGCTGCGCTTTACAGGGATAAGATAATTGAGGTCATGGGTGAAAAGGCTATATTCGCATCTCCAGAAAAAACAGTCCCATCACCTGCGAATGTCGCGGTTCTTGGACTTAAAAAGGCTAAGGCAGGAGAATTTTCAGAACCTATCAGCCTAACCCCCATGTACATAAGAAAATCAGAGGCAGAGGTAAAGTGGAAGGACTCACAATAAGGGCAATGCGAGAATCTGACCTGCCTTCTGTAGTTGCAATTGAGCGCCTCTCTTTCAG